>CALIXG010000025.1 GCA_938046495.1 uncultured Candidatus Saccharibacteria bacterium
ATAATTTTATTTAATCGAGATAGAATTACAAAAGAATTATTAAATGAAGTTTTTGCCAACTTCGATAAGTGGATGATAAATATCATCTCCCTTGAGGATGGGCTTAGCTATCTTTACTGTGACAGCAAAGAAACACAATCTGGACTAGAAAAACTGTTTGACATAAAAAGTAGCCATGAAAATCTTGTGGTGCTTAATGATTTCATATTGAGAAAAGAACTTTTAAAGCGCGCAATTGACTTTAAAGATTAGAATTATAAAATATGACAGAGTGCGAGGTAAAAGAGTTGGTTCAAAAATTCCATAGAGTTTTGGAGCCGGATTTTCCAGAATGGTTGCAGGAGTATATTGAAACACCAGCCTTGCAGAAGCAGAGGTATATTAGTACGACTTGCGGGACGATTTATTCGGATTTGTTTGAGAATCAGAGATTTTATTCAAGTTTAGACCATGCAGTAGGGGTAGCTTTGGTGGTTTGGCATTTTACTCACGATAAAAAGCAGACTTTGGCGGGGCTTTTTCATGATATTGCGACCCCAGTTTTTAAACATTGTGTGGACTTTATGAATGGTGACCATTTGATGCAGGAGTCGACAGAGGATTTGACGACAGAGGTGATTGCAGGGTCGCCGGAGATTAGTCGCCTACTTAAGCGGGATGGTATTTTAATTTCTGAGGTGGATGATTATCGCCTTTATCCGATTGCGGATAATGATACGCCGAAATTATCGGCAGATCGTTTGGAATATTCACTGGCGAATATGTTGTTCGCGTATGGGGTGGCGGATCTTACGGAAATTCGTGAAATATATGCGGATATCGTAGTGCAATCAGGCGAAAATGGGGTCAAAGAATTGGGATATCAGACGAAAAAAATTGCACGAAAATTTGTTAAACTAACTTCGCAATTATCTGTATTTTATCGTGAGGATCGAACGCGCTACTCAATGCAGTTTCTTGCCGATATTTTGAAGAAAATGAGTGAATCTGGAAGGATTTCGGTGACAGATTTATATCAATTAAAAGAATCGGAAGTGATTGAAATGATTTTAGCTTCAGATTATAGTGACGCTTTTTGGGCTTGGCAGAGGGCGAAGAAAATAAGGAAGGCAAAAAGTTTTGAGCAATGCCCAGACGGAGTGTACGTAGTGAACTGCCAGGCGAAAGTGCGCTATATTGATCCGTTATGGCAAGGTGAACGGATGTCGAAAGCTTGTAAAATTGCAAAGGGCTATATTGAGAAAAATTTAGCTTATAAAATGGAAGGATATCTGTATCTTCCGGGGGTAAAATTAACATAAAAAAGCCCCGACCAGGGTCGAGGCTTATTTTTTTTGGGAATTACTGAGCTGATTTATCCTCCATGAATCTTTTGGCAAAATCATAGTCTATCGCATTGTAGCGTGATGGGTCACCGTACTCAAGTAGCATTTTTCGATTAACTAATTTACTGCCCGAGTCGCTGAGGTAAGCTAGAGTAAGCCAATCGATTGGGTCTTTATACTGCAATCTCGCGTAGTTGGCTTCTTTGGTTAATTCTTCGATGTCGCCCCCAGCTGGCAGATAATTAAGATCGATAAAATCTTTGAGGGTTAGACCATGGTAATTAACTTTGCTTATAATATACGGAAGTCCAGTATGGTGAATAAAATCACGTATAGAGATGGCTTTCGGCAGATTTGCTAAAGTTTTTTCAGGCTTTATGCCGAGATAATCGTCACAGTGAAGGTAAATCCAAGGCTTGGAGTATTCTTTAGAC
>CALIXG010000026.1 GCA_938046495.1 uncultured Candidatus Saccharibacteria bacterium
AGATAATCACAAAAATGTCAAATCCTCACTCCAATAACTCTAAAAATCTTAAGCATCAAAATTTTAAGGGCCAAAACCCCAAAAATCTTGCGCCTACAAAAGCGCTTCGCATCGCGATTTTTACCGATGTTTTTCTTGGTATTCCTGGCGGCATTCCATCTTCCATTCGCGCTCAAAAAACCAGCCTAGAAGCACTTGGTCACCAAGTTACGATTTTTTGCCCTGGCACTCAGCAAGATTTTGAAAATCCTTTATCCCAATTTGGCGCTAATCATGACCCAAATATCATTCTTGTGCCTACCGCCAAATTCCTAGTCAATGGCGCCCCTTTTTCCAAATGGACTAAGCAAGTCGTACGTTTCATCGAAGGAAAATACCCCAACCTCACCGAATCCTTTGATCTTTTTCACATTCATTATGAGGCGACCACCAGTATGGCTGGTCTGATTTTGGCTAAAAAATATCACATTAAAACTGTCCAAACCATGCATGGTCGCGAAGATATGGCCATCGCCATTAATGTGCCGCATCCTTTTAAGACCATAGCTGCTACTGGAATTAACCTAATTCATCGCACTACCCTAAAATCAATCTCGAAAAAATCCCCTAGGCCAGATTATCAAAATCCAGAGCCAAAGAAATCACCAGGCCTCAATTATCAGAACACCGAGATCAAAAATCTCGCGCCCACTATCGCACGTCGTGAGATGTGGCAAATGATGGTCCGACAAGCTAACCTCGCTGACCAGGTAATTACTCCCTCCGCGCATTTTGCCAAAAAACTTCAGCTCTTTGGCGTTACTCGTCCAATTTCTGTCATTTCAAACGGTATCGCCGATCAAGAAATTGCAAATTTCACACCCAAAATCCGCACCCATCAAAATAACGAACCACTTCGCATCCTCTGGTTTTCTCGTCTTTCGAAAGAAAAGCGTATTTTACCATTTCTAGAATCACTCAGAATCGCTCAAAAACTTGAGCCCAATTTTCGTTTTATTTTTACTATCATTGGCGACGGCAACCAAATGTCCAAAGTGCAAAAATTTTGCAAAAAACATTTCGATGAGGCATCCGTTAAAATTCTTGGCACCATCCCACACCAAGAAATCCTCCAAAAATACACCAAAGACCAACATCTTTCCATTATTAATTCTTACCAATTTGACACCCAAGGTCTCACCATTCTAGAGGCCGCCGCCTGTAATCTTCCAGTAATCTACGCCGACCCTGATATGTCCGAAATCGTGCCAAATCATGGTGGTCTCTGCGCCAAATCTCCAAATCCTTGCGCCATGACAGAACTTTTACTCAAAATTTATCACCAACCAGAACTTATTCAAAAACTCAGCCAAAACCTCGCCGCTAGCGAAAAGACCTATCTTCAATCTCAACAGATCGAAAAGTTACTCAAACTATACCGTCAATTATCTTAATACTTCATCTTAAGCTACCCTCAAAAATATACATTTAGATTCACCACCACCTCTATTTTTCTCTTGAATTTTTAGAAAAATATGTAATAATTAGCCTAATAGAGGACGCACCTCTATTCTTGGACCTCAAAAATCCAAGCCCCACCTTACAGAAATACTTAAAACGTATTTCTTGTACCTTAAAAAGGAGATAGTTATGAGTGAAATTAAAAGTATACTCAGTGCTCAAACAAGTCTTAAGGAGAAGACCTCTGGAAGCATCTCAAGTGCAGAACCTGTGGCTTACATTTCCACTGAACCCAAGGAAAAATATTATATTATCGATACTAATATCATTATTGATAACCCCGATATTATTCCCACCAAACGCGGATTTAAGAAATTAGCTATTAAAAATATCGACCTGAAAAACTCATGTATCGTTATACCTGACACTGTACTTCATGAATTAAAAAGCTTCAGAAGCGAATCTTCTGAACGTAGCTTCATCGCCGGCAAGGTCTTAAGCCGAATCGACGAGCTCGTTCAATCGGTTCTAGCCGATGAATCTTCCAAACTTGGTCGCGATCCTAATCTTGAAATTGGTAATCAAATTGCCTTCGAAAATTGCAGCCGTGCTTTCATGATTATTAAAAGCACCGAATCTGCCGTGGTTTCTTGGGATTTTGAACCAGTCAATATGGATGAGCAAATCTTTTTGCAAACTCTCGATTTAGCTCGCTGCCTCAAAGAAGGTAAACAAGCTAAAAATGAACCAGAAGCTCTGAATAAAAAGATTCGTTTAGTGACCAACGATAAGGAAATGCGTGTCTGCGCTTTGGCACATAACATTAAATCCTTACCACTAGAAACCGATCCCAAGTTCAAGTTCACCGGCCGACGCAAATGTGTGATTCCACCCGACCTCTATAATAACTTCATGCAAAAAGGTGGTTTTATCGCCTTGGAGGAATGGGAGGCACGCATGCCAAATGAACCGCTCTTGACCCCTAATGAATTCATCGAATTCAGTTGCGAAGACGGTTCCGATTACGAAGATGTTAATGACAGCAAAGGAAAGTTCTGGAATATTGGACGCTTAGATGTTAGTGGAGATGAAGATAAGATCGTCCACCTCAATAACCTCTTAAACGGAAAACTCAAACCCTTCCTTGAGCCATTATCACCAGGACAAGCTATGTATTTAGATGCCATTTATAATAAAGACATCAAATTCATCCTTGCCTCTGGCGCGACTGGCAGTGGCAAAACCTATATACCTACCGTTGAAGGAATGTATCAAGTTCAAAAAGGACTATACGATGTAATTCCCGTGATTGCATCCATGTCCATCGGTAATGATGGTGTAGGTACGTTGCCTGGCGGAGTTAAGGAAAAGTTGTCCATCAAATCTGGAAATATCCTCAGCGCCCTAATCAGTTACCATAAGGCCTACCCAGACGACCCATGTAACTCTAAAGTCATAGATGATGACACCGAACAGTCCCTCATGCATCAGGCCTTTATTCATAAGAAAAATTGGTCTCTACAGGAAGAATATGATGATGGTTACTCTATCTATAATGAGGAGAAAACTTTTACTTACAGTAGCGGCAAAAAGCATAAACAACAGAGTAAAAAGGATAACAAGGATAAGCACTTCAGTAAACCCGTAACCAGCTCTCAGCGAACCACTCAGGATATCATCGAAGAAAAGGCTGAATTATCTTTTGATAGATCTTTTAGGTCTGAACCTCTTTATTATATTAGAGGTAAAAACTACATGGACAAATTCATTATTGTAGACGAAGCTCAAAGTATGCGTAATGAAGAAATTAAAAGTATCATTACTCGGCTAGCCGAAGGGTCTAAGATGATTTTCACCGGAGATGAATCCCAACCTCACCCTAGTGCGCAAAATATCAACCAGCATCATAATGGTATTTTATTTGCCCGTCGCGCACTCCGAGGCGTTCCCGGAGCCGCCCAAATCCCCATGGATAAGGATGATATTGTAAGAAGCAGCATAATTAAAGAAATCCTAGAAAATCTCAAATCAGGCGAGTCGGATCTGTTTGATAACGAAGACGACGATAATTATGTTACAGATTAATCCTAGAGCTTCTATCCTTTATTACTTCATTTCATCAAAACTATTTCTTATTTTTTTCGAAGCCGTCACTACCCGTGGCGGCTTTTTATAGTCCAAATATCTACATAATGGATTCTTTTATCTCCAAAACTTTATGACAATTTTTTGCCATAAAAATCCAACCAAAAGATTTGCTATAATATTTTCATGAAACTTATTGTCGGACTTGGAAATCCTGGAAATGAATACAACCTCACTCGCCATAATTTTGGCTTTTTAGCCTTAGATTTTTATTTTAAAACCCACGGCCTTGAATTTGAAAAATCTGAAAAATTCCGTGCTAAATGGCTAAAATCTGGTCAAACTATCTTTATCGAACCACAAACCTATTACAATGATGTGGGTTCTAGTATCCAAGAATTTATGAACTATTATAAAATTTCACTTTCTAACCTCCTGATTTTATGTGATGATTTTAATCTCGATTTTGGTATGCTTCGTTATCGTGAAAAGGGAACCGATGGCGGCAATAACGGCCTCAAATCTACCATCCGCTCGCTAAATACCACCGATTTTAAGCGCCTCCGTCTCGGCACCGCGAATAACGATTTGCGCAAAAAGATGGGTGACGTCGATTTCGTCCTTGGCCGTTTCACTTCAGAAGAACGCGAAAAACTCCCAGAAATCCTCACGAATATCGCAAAACGCATTGACGATTTTATCCAAGAATAATTTTTATCACTTATTTTTCGTTGCCAAACTTTTCTGAATTCTACTCTGAATATTAAAGTTTATTTTCCAAAGCATGCGTCCGAACAACACACGCTCCTCTCTGGTAAACCCCTCAAAAATCTCACTGATAAACTTTTTCTGCTCCATTTCGATATAGCTCGCCACAAATCTCCCTTCCCCGAAAAAATCTAATTGCAAATATCGACGATTCTGCGGATTTAGCGCCTTCTTAATAAATTCACGCTGCTCTAGGTGGTTAATTGCTCGACATAAACTAGTCTCACCGATCAGACTACACTCTAAAATTTCGTTCAGATTCCGTTCGATCTGATTATTTTTGAGATAACTCATAATCTTCACCTCGGTTAGATTCAACTCAAAGCGTTTTGCCACCACCATCGTGTGTAATCGCCGCATTTTCTCCATCCGCGCGAAAATATTCATCGTATCAATCCAAGTAATCGTCTTCGGTAATTGAAATTTTTCTATACACATAACATCCACTCATTATTACCTAACGGTTTCACTAATCCCTTCATTTGAAGATTAAAGATTGTCACACTAAAATCTGAAACCGAAAAATCTTTCTTCTGCCGTATCTGTGCCAGAATTTCTTCTCCCGTCTTTACACCTCCAAGCATCACTGAAACCATCAAGGCCTCATTCTCCGTACTGCACATTTCCTTAATCTGCTTTAAGCTTTCCCTTGGCTTACGAATTTTTAGCCCTAACTCATCTAATAATTCGTCCACCTCGGTAAAAGCTACCGCACCACGCCCCAATAACCGATTACAGCCCAGGGAATTACTACGACTCACATCTCCCGGTACCGCATAAACAATCACACCCTGTTCCATGGCATGATGTGCCGTATTCAGTGAACCAGATTTCACCCCACCTTCGACCACCACCACTAAATCTGCTAACCCCGCAATCAATCGATTACGCTTTAGAAAAGCCGAACGCATCCCTAACTGACTATTTAATATGCGTGACAACTTCTCATCTTTCACCAAAATCTCTTGTGGCGGGTACTCCGATAGCACGATGCCTCCCTGCCCCACAATCTCCTGCGCCAAACCAATATGTCGAGCTGGATAGATCTTGTCGATTGGCGTCCCTAATACCGCCACCGTCAAACCACCAGCATCTAACGCCGCCCGATGCGCAATCGAATCAATCCCGTAAGCCAACCCACTCACGATGATTACTCCGCGCTTCGCCAGTTCATAGGCTATCTTATACGCCCATTCCTCACCGTATTTTGTATATTTTCTCGACCCCACCACTGCTACGGTCTTCGGTCGCACATAAACTTGGCCCGACACCTTTTCTTGATCATTTTTCACCACTTCAGCTTCAATATTCACCGCTTCACCAGGTGATTTTCCATAATAATACAATATTTTAGGCTTAAGCGCAATGAATTCTAATTTACGCAAAAACCCATCTTCTAGAGGAGAAATAGATTTGACTTGCACAAAAACCTCCAATTTTGTACTTGATTTTAATATTTTTTACATTTTATGTATTGACTATTTTTATTTATAATGCTATAATACGAGTCAGTTAGGGGTTGGCGCCAGAAAAAGGCACGATCTCTAAACCGCACCTAAATAAATCATAATTTCTGTTACTAATATAACAGAAGTTGCGTGTTCTTAAAAGACTTTCGGCTTACAATTTTTCTTTTATCGGTTGTAAGTATAAGTATTACCTCCACTTGAAAGTCAATTTTTAAGAACATAGCAACCCCTATAACCGGCGGGCCCCAATAGAGTGAGGTGGGTCACGCTCCGGGGCTCTCCCGGAATCAATAGAGATGCGTTGTAGGGTCTAATAACCCCAAGTGATGCCCACCCTTACTTGGGGTTTTTTGATGCTTAATTTTTTAATGTCTAAGTTAAAACTCAAAAACCAACCCATAAAAACTCGTCAGAAACTAACCCATAAAACCCACCAGAGCCCAATCAGAAATCAGCCAGAAAATTTGAAAACCAGAAAAAGACCACCCAAAAAGGCGGTCTCTAAAGCATCTCCACGCAGTTTTAAAACAAGATCCTTTATTAGTTCCTAGATCCCTGCGGCCCGTCGACCACAGGGAATCGAAAAGAAAGTATTATTGGTTCGCAACTGCTGTAAAGAGCAATGTATTCGAATAAGTGCCTACTGGAATAGAGGTAGTAGCACTTGCACCGACTGTAATCGTCTTGGCACTACCAGAGGTAGCCGCTGAAGTAGTCTTGGCAAAAATTGTCGAAGCATCCACAGTACCAGTTTGTTTCACTGGGTTAAAAGTGGTGCCATCAGCAGACCAGCCCCAGCCCGTACCAGAAATCGTCGAATTTGATTGGCTAATTGAAGGAATCTTGTCAGATACACCAGAGGCAGCTGGTTGAGTCAAATCCGTATTCGTCGTCTTGGAAGTAACATAGGTGGTGTAACCTTTACCATTATTGGTAGAGACATTCACCGTGCCAGTCCCAGTATTGAACGCACCGGTAGGAGTAGGCGTAATATTAATATCAATTGAATTTGGCGTAGTAATTGAAATCACAGGATCAATCACAACGCTAATTGTTGTTGAGGCAGATTGTTGCACTGCCGATACTGGTGTTGGCAAATCAAACAACATTGGTGATAATGCCGCACCAGATAAAACCATTAATGTTGTCGCAATTTTAATTTTTTTATGGTTTTTATTTTTTATTCTCACAGTATATTTCCTTTCTATACTGCCAGAAAACCTTCACACACCTAAACTTTAACATAAACATTTTAACTTAACAAGTCCTTTTTCCAAGATTTTTTGGGATTTTTGCAAATTTTTCTAAAATCCATCCCCGAATCACCTCTATAAAAACTTCACGCCGCAAATTTACGAAAAATTTTTTCTAGTTGACAAGCGTGATAATATATAAGTATATGTCTAAAAATCTCCTCATCGTCGAGTCTCCCGCCAAAGCCAAGACTATTGAAAAATATCTCGGTAATGATTTTAAGGTTCTAGCCTCGGTTGGCCATATTCGTAAAGATACCAAAGTTGATGTGCACGATAATTTCGCTGTGACTTACGAAATTGATCCAGACCATAAAAAAGTCATCGCTGAACTTAAGAAAGCTAGTAAAGATGCCGACACGATTTGGCTCGCAACCGACGAAGACCGCGAAGGAGAATCGATTTCTTGGCATCTCTTAGAGGTACTAAAATTACCGAAAACTACCCATCGTATTACTTTTCATGAGATTACCAAACCAGCTCTTCAGGAAGCCATTAAAAATCCGCGCACTGTCGATATGAATATGGTTTCCAGTCAGCAAGCCCGTCAAACTCTCGATATGCTGGTAGGTTACGACCTCTCAGGTATCGTGCGCACCAAGGTACCAGGCGCTAAGTCCGCCGGCCGTGTCCAGTCTCCCGCCCTCCGTCTAATCGTCGAACGCGAACAGGAAATTGAACGCTTTAATGCTAAATCCAGTTTTAAGGTCACCGGTAAATTCAGTGACCAAGCCACCAATATTTCCGATCTCGATTCTTCTGAGGTCTTCGAAGCTAATCTCGATAAAACTACTTTTGCTACCGCCGAAGAAGCTAAGTTTTTCCTCGAGCAATTCAAGAATGCTAATTTTAAGGTGCAAAATCTTGAAAAAACCGAAGCTAAAAAGGCCAATCCAGTACCTCTCACTACCGCCGCGCTTCAGATTGAAGCCAATAGTCGTCTTGGTTTTAGCTCTAAAACCACCATGTCTGCCGCTCAAGGCCTCTATCAGTCCGGTCATATTACCTATCACCGTACCGACTCTCTTAACCTCTCAAACCAGGCTCTAGCCGAAATTGCTGACCTCATTAAAGCCGAATTTGGGGAGAATTATCTCGAAGTTCGCCGTTTTCATACCAAAAACGCCAACGCCCAAGAGGCTCACGAATCCATCCGTCCGACCCACATCGACGTAGCAGTAGCCGGTAAAAACGAATACGAAAAGAAATTATATCAATTAATCCGAAGTCGCACCTTAGCTACCCAGATGAAAAATGCCGTGGTAGCTAAAACTAGTCTCTATCTCGAGGCCGACACAGTACCAAACGAGCTATTTAAAGCCACTGGCGAAATGGTAATTTTTGATGGTTTCCTTCGAGTTTACGGTAAGAGTAAAGACACCACTCTGCCAAACCTCCAAATTGGCGACAGCGTAAGGCGCCACACTCTACTAGCTAAACAGACTTTTTCCAAACCACCTGCTCGTTACACTGAAGGTTCACTAGTCAAAAAACTTGAGGAGCTCGGTATTGGCCGCCCAAGTACCTATGCCTCAATTATTAATGCTATTCAGATCAGAAATTATGTAATTAAGGGTGAATCCGAAGGTGAGCCACGCAATATTTTGCAGCTCACTCTCGATGAATCGAATCAAATTTCCGAACAAACTATTTCGGAAAAAACCGGCTCCACCAAGGGAAAGTTGATACCAACTCCAGTTGGCGAGCTAGTTTCAAACTTCCTCTGCGAAAATTTCAAAGACATCGTCGACTATGATTTTACTGCCGGCATCGAAGAAAAACTCGACCTTATCGCTGAGAAAAAGCTCACTCGCTTAAAAATGCTCCGCGATTTTTATGGTCCATTTTCTGATGCCGTTGGCGCTTCCGCTATGGCTAACCGTTATAATTCTGCCACCGAACTCGGCACCGACCCGAAGACTGGCAAAAAAATCTATGCCAAAATTGGCAAAAACGGCGGCTTCCTCCAACTCGGTGAAAACGAAAAAGAAAGTGGTGAAAAGCCAATCTTTATCCCTCTACCAAAAGGTAAAACCGTCAAAACCATTACGCTCGAACAGGCGCTCAAGCAATTAGAACTACCAGTTCTACCACGCTCTCTTGGTCACGCCAAGGACGGCACCGAACTAATTGCCGCGAATGGCCCCTTCGGCCCATTTCTTAAAGCTGGTACACATAATATTGCACTTAGCAAAATCAACGAAGCAGAAAATCCGTATCATATTACTCTCGAAACCGCCGAAGCACTCTATCAGAAAAAAATCGACTCTATTCTCGCCGACTGGGGTGACATCAAGATCATTGACGGCCCCTTCGGTCCCTACATTAAAGGTCCAGCCATTAAACCGGCCGGAGGTCGTGGTCGTGCTCGGCCAAATAATGCCAAAATTCCAAAAGATCGTGATCCAAAATCTATCACCAGGGAAGAGGCGGAGGAAATTCTATTAAGTTCCAAGGCTCCAGCCGCCAAAAAAACTTCAGCCAAAAAACTGCTGCCAAAAAAACTCCGGCGAAAAAGTCCACCACTAAGAAAACTGCAGCAAAAACCAAAGCAAAGGCCGGAACCAAAAAGAGCTAAAAATACCCCTAGCCACCAAATCTAGCCGAATCACAAAAAACTAGAAGACGCCAAATCTAGCCGAACCTAGCCAAATCGCAAAAAACTACCATAAAATCAAAGTCGCTTCCTGTCTATTAGACTAATAGGAAGCGACTTTTTTACCACCACCACAACATTAAACATAAGCATTATCCATAACCATACCATGAAACCGCCAATGTTTAAATTTAGATATAATTTTCTGTCCTAAATGTACAATTTATGATAAAATATTTAAAGAAGTTAGACGGAAAACGACCACACAAAATTCCTATTTGACTTTTTATAATTTTATATTATAATTATAGTAATTTTTATATATTATCGGGTGGATAAGGGAAAATATAAGATGGATCAACATACGGAAACTATTCAGAAAGCCTTGACAGGAAGTCTTAATATTATAGAACAAGACCGTGAAAAGGAGATTATTTCTCGTCGTTTTGGTCTAAACGGCCAGAAGGAAACCCTCGAACAAATCGGGGAAGTGCTTTCTATCACTAGGGAACGCGTCCGTCAGTTAGAAAAAGCCATCATTATCCGCCTTCGTGTAATGGCCGAAGATAATCAAATCCCTGAACTCAGTGCCGCCGAAAAAATCATTATCCGCTTCCTCGTCGAAGAGGGAAGAATCGCTCGCATTTCCACTCTTGCCCAAAAAATTTACGGTCACAATCCAAACGAAAAAGAACTCGCCGCCATTAATTTTATTAGCGAAATTTCCGCTCGCCTCGTTCATATCGATGAATCCGAACGTTATTACAACGCCACTGGCATCGCTGAGTACGGCAACGAACGCGAAATCAAGCGCAAAGCTGACGAAATTGTTACCCTTATCCGCAACAACAAGCTCCCAATGAGTCTAGATGAACTTGATGCCAAATTGAATTATGAGCACCCAAATCACATTCGCGCCATCGCCTCTATCTCTAAGCAACTTTCTTCACTAGACGACCAATGGGGTCTCGCCAAGTGGCCAACCGTTAACCCGAAAAATATCCGTGACAAAATTTATGTTATTTTGAAGAATCAGAACGAGCCAATGCACTTCAGTGACATTGCTGACGCGATTTCGAATTCCAAATTCCGCCGCAAAAATGTCACCACTCAAGCCATCCATAACGAATTAATCAAAGACCCTCGTTTTGTCTTAATCGGTCGCGGTATTTATGCCCTTGATATCTGG
>CALIXG010000027.1 GCA_938046495.1 uncultured Candidatus Saccharibacteria bacterium
CTCTGTCTTGTTTGTACTAACCTCTCTTTTGGTTTTCCTCACCCCAATGGTTTTGCTATTGAACCGCAGTTTATGGGTAACCTCTTACTCGCTCCGGCCATCTTCCTGGTTTTTAAGGTAATTCATCCTAAAAACCATCAAACCCGCCAAACTAAAATCCTCTATCTCGCGCTAGCTGGTTTAATTATTTCAACACTTTTCTTGATTTTTTCAAGGGGCGCAACTTACTCCTTCTTCCTGGCTATCGCAGTGATTTTTCTTTATGAAATATTTCACACCAAAAAGAAATTTCTTGTCGCCTCGAAAATCATCTCACTGGTCTTATTTCCTCTAATTTTTGTTACAATCGCTCAAGGTTTAATGTCGGAATTCGGTCCTACCTCTGATACGTTTATCGGTGGAGTTAGTCGTTCACTTAGTCAGATGACGCTCGGCCGCATCAAGATTCCTCTTCCCGAAGCTAAAAATCCTTCAACCACCTCTAATGAATCGTCTAATCTCTCACCTAACGATAATACTAATGCAAGTACTAATACTAGTGCTAATCCTATCTCAGATGCCCCGCTCTTTGACGGCTATATTACAGAATCAACCGATATTCGTGTCAAGCTCTCGAAAATGGGCCTGCAACTCGCCCTTAGTCACCCGGGACAATTCTTTTTCGGCTCTGGACTAGGATCTTCCGGTGTTGCCCTCTATCAAGCATTTCCGGAACTTGGCTCCACTAAAGAAATTACTCAAAACGAATATATCGCTATTCTAGTCGAGACCGGTTTTATCGGTATTTTGATTATTTTCTGCAGTAGTACCTGTGTTATTTACTTCTGTTATTCTCGCCAAAAACCTATAAAGCTATCTTCTAAACAATCCTCCAATCAATCTATGAAAAAATCCAACTTCACCAGCTTAATCTCTAGTATTACCCCAGCCAAACTCTATTTTGCCTCTCTAATTTTAGCCTATGCCGCCTCCGTTTGCTTCTTCTCAGGCCTTCCGAATGCTCTGCACATTTACCTGGTTCCCATCCTCTATTCAACACTTTTTGCCAAAAATTTTGAATTTTTATAAAAATATGATATAATACCTGTGTTACTCTAGTGACAAATTGGCTACGGCTAGTTCTTTGACAAGGAGTTTTATATGCTTATTTGTTACTTATTGACTCGCAAAAAAGGGAGGTGGAGTCATGAAATCTCTAGCGGAAGAGAAAATCGAGCTTGATGCTCTGCTTCAGGAAGTCAAATCTGCGAAAAGATTGATGGACGAAGCCGAGAAAAAGTGTAAGGAAACCGACAAAGAAGTTGAAGATTTGAGAGAAACGATGAGTTATTTTGGCGGAGATGAAATTGCGAAGCTTTACAGTGAAACCGGCCAAATCATCACTCAGATTCAACGTAGCTTCGAGCGTAAACAGCAGGACCCCGCTAATCAGGATCTAAAAAAGGAATATCTTGATCTCATCAAGAAAAAAAATCAGCTGATTAGCGAGAAGAATGCTTATTACAATCCCAAGCTTCACCCTGAACTCTGCCAGATTAGGGAGAAGCTTGAGGAGACTAAGCAACAAAAAGTGACTTGGGAAAAAATCTTTTCCCAACGAAAGGAGGAATATAGCGAGAAAGACGCTATCTATCAGAAGAAGAAAAGCTTCATCGAAAGCCTAACTTCCTCGGAAGATGTTAGAATTAAGTTCTATCTTAACAAGCTGCTCCATCTGATTGGAGTACCAACGGGTAGCGACGTTAAGCTAGTTGCTAGGCAGGGCCGCATTGACCTCTATTACGGTGGTCAATGGCACCCAGACGGAATAAATCACGGTCATATCACCGCTATAGAAAATGAGGATGATTATGATGTATCCTACCGCCGCGAACCCAGCTGCAATGTCGGCTAAAATGACAAAATGACAAAATTAAGCAACACACAACTTCTAAAAGAGGCTAAGTTTTAGCCTCTTTTTTCATTTCTTCGCTATAATTAAAACATGAAAACACGCATCGTCTTCCCCGAATTAGAAAATTCCATTATTAAATCTGCTATCGAAAAAGCTCGCGAAAAATTTCCCGATTTTGAGCTAGTCGGTGCCGATTCTCTCGAACATGCCTGTATTGCTGTGAAAAATCAGCTCGCCGATTCTCTAATTGCTGGCATCGATTATTCTTCGCGCGACGTAATCTTAGCTTGTCGTGATCTCATCGGGGTGAAAAATCCGCGAAATCTCTTGAAACCGACTTTTTCCGCTAGTTTCATCCTGGAGCGTGAAAACGAAACTTATGTACTGGCTGATGCGGCCGCCTGTAAACATCCTACCCCTGACCAACTTTATGATATTGCTGTGCAAACTGTTGAAACCGCGAGTAAAATTTTCCCGACCCCGAAGGTCGCCTTTCTTAGTTTTTCCACCAAGGGTTCCGGTGGTCGCGATGACACCATTGATTTGATTCAGGAAACCATTGCCAAACTTAAAGCCTCTCACCCGGAACTTCTGGTGGATGGTGAATTACAACTCGATGCCGCCATTAATCCGCGCATCGGCCAGAAAAAAGCCCCAGATTCTCCAGTTGCTGGCTTCGCCAACACCCTAATTGTCCCCGATCTTAACACGGGTAATATCCTCTATAAAGCTATGGAACAATTTGGAGGCTTTACGGCTGCCGGCCCAATTCTTCAGGGCTTTAACGCGCCAATTTCCGACCTCTCTCGTGGTAGTACGGAAGAAGATGTCTTGAAAGTTATTGAATATATGTTATTGCTTGCCAAACACTAATCTTTGCGTCACTTACCTCTCGGATGTATAATAGAAACTAGTTGAAAATGGAGTGTTATGAAAGGTAAAATCAAATATTTCGGTACTGACGGTATTAGACAAAAAGCAGAAGCTTTTACCCCTGGCTTTATTCAAGCCGTTACTCTCGGTATTGTGCGCTATTTAGGTAATGCGAAAGAGGATGAAAGTGGCCTCGAACGTCCAGCTCGGGTTTTAATCGGTGGTGATACGCGTGAATCCACCGAGTGGATGATCCGTTATTTTGAGGAAGCTCTGGAAACTGTCGGGATTGATCACGGCACGGTGGGTGTTTTACCGACTCCGGCGATTAATTATGCTTTTTATGAAATGGGCTATGATCTGGCCATCGATATTACCGCTTCGCATAACCCCTACACCGATAATGGTATTAAAATTTTCGAACGTGGTGATACGATTGGTGGGCTCGAGGCTACCATGCCAGGCGGTGTCGCTTTTTCCGGTACTGGCACTAATGATTCTGGCGAAAATCTCGCACATTTAGTCAAAAAATACCCCTACGGTATTAAACTTTCGCAGTCCGGGGTCAATGCGATCGAAAATGCCCTGGAAAATGAATCTGGTTTTGATGTACATAGTCCGGAATTTCGTGAGGATCTCCATGAAGATGCGCTTTCACGCTATCTCGATCATCTCCGTACTTATTTAGCTCAATTTGGTCCAGCCACTACCTCAGTACACCAGAAACCAGATTTTTCTGGCTTACGCATCGGTCTTGACCTTGCTTGTGGTGCCACCTCTGTTACAGCTAAGCAAATTTTTGAAGAATTCGGTGCCGAGGTTATTGCTATTCATGAGAACGCTAGTTTTGGTGAAAAAATTAACGCCGGTTGTGGTAGTACTCATCTTGAACCGCTCATTCAGCTAGTGAAAGAAAAGCAACTTGATTTTGGCGCTGCCTTCGATGGTGACGGCGATCGCTGCTTGATGATTGACCACGACGGTCAGATTATTGATGGCGATGACATGATTGTGATTTTAGCTAATTATTTAGGTATTCCTGAGGTCTGCGTTACGATTATGGCTAATAAAGGTCTTCTACGTTGGGCGGAAAAAACTGGTATCAAAATTGCCATGACCGATGTCGGCGACCAAAATGTTTCTGCCAAGATGCGCGAAGATGGCATTTTGCTCGGTGGTGAACAGAGTGGTCATATTATCTTGCCGGGTGAACCAATGGGTGACGGCGTCCTCACTGCGCTCGTGATTACCAAAATTCTCTCTGAGGCACGCGATAAATTCAATCACGAAGATACCTTACTTACGAATTATCAAACTATCCAAGATGAAAAAAATGGGCAAACCTCTGAAAATTCTGAACGCACCCTGCCGACCTTATCTACTCTTTGTCAAAATTTCCAAAAACTCCCACAAACCATCAAAAATCAGCCAGTCGATAATCAGACTAAGCAAGCTTTTCGTAATCTCTCGGAAACCGCCCAGCAGTTTATTGCCACCGAAACCGAAAATCTCCCTGCCGGCTGGTCAATTAATATTCGCGCCTCTGGTACCGAAGATTTAGTGCGCATTACTATCTGGGGTGACGATGCTGAGGCGATTCAAAAAACTGCTGACGCCATTGCTGAGCGCCTCACTAAAACCGTATTTGAATAAAGAAAGGGAATTATGGTTAAAATTGAACGTCTATCTGCATATCAACCAGAAATCGCCACTCGTGTGCGTGAACTTCTGATTCAGCTCTCCCGCAGTGGTAAGGACAAGGGTGAAATCAGCCCAGATTGGTTCACGGAAATTGCTCAGTCTCCTTATCACGATTTAATTTTTGCCGTGGAAGACGGCCAAATTCTCGGTATGGCTTCGGTTTCTGTGACTTTTGGTGCCGGAATTTATAAAAATGCCTACCTCGAAGATTTTGTCGTGGGCAGTAGAGCTCGTGGTAAAGGTGTGGGTGATCTAATTTTCCAAGCCTATGAAGATTGGGCTAGGGAAAAAGGCTGCAAAAATCTCGAATTTACTTGCGGTCATGGCCGTGAAGTAGCCCAGAATTTTTACAAAGCCCACGGCGCCGAAATTTACGATACTAACTTCTTTAGGAAAAAATTATGAACATTTTTATCTCTGGTATTTCCGGTACTGGTATGGGGCCACTCGCTCTTTTTGCTCACGATGCCGGCCATCAAGTTTTTGGCTCCGACCTTCACGAAGGCCCGATTACTAAGGAATTAAAAGCCAAAAATCTCACCTTTGCTATCGGTCCACAAACTGGTGATTATCTGGCGGAAATTCATCAGAAGACTCCGATTGATTGGTATGTCCATACTTCAGCCATTACCGAATCACATCCTGAATATCAACGCGCTAAGTCGCTGGGCTTGAAGATTTCTAAGCGTGACGAATTAATCGAAACTCTCGTTGAAACTCATCATCTTAAGATGGTGGCAGTTGCCGGCACTCACGGGAAAACCACCACTACCTCTATGCTAATCTGGCTCAGTCAAAAGCTCGGATTGAAGGCCTCCTATATGGTCGGCTCGACGCTTAATTTTGCCCCTTCTGCCAAATATGATCAGGATGATCAATTTTTGCTTTATGAAGCTGATGAATATGACCGTAACTTCCTTGCCTTTCATCCTTGGCTTTCACTTATTACTTTTGTCTCCTATGATCACTCAGATATTTTTGCCACGGCAGCTGAATATCAAGAGGCCTTTTTGAAATTCGAATCCCAGAGCGAGTACCTTATTTTTGGTCCACACGCCAATCTTCACCACGCCGAACTTATGGCTGACAAACATCCAGATGTAGTTTTAATGTCGGCCAAAGAATTAATGTTGCCGGGTGAAGCGCGCCGCCTCGACGCCACGCTCGCGATTAAGGCCGTACAAAAAATTCTCGAGTCGCTCGGTCGTGAGGTTAATTATGCTGAAATTATTGAGGCGATTAATCAATTCCCAGGTGTCGGGCGTCGTTTTGAGCGCCTAGCTGACGGACTCTATTCCGATTACGCACATCACCCAGAGGAAATTCGCGCCACCATTAATGTTGCTCTCGAGGAAGCCAAACGCACTCAGAAAAAAGGCGTGGTGATTCTTTATCAGCCTCATCAAAATATTCGCCAGCATGAATTCTTTGACGAATATCGGGATATTTTCCACGGCATCGAAAAACTTTATTGGTTGCCGACCTATCTTTCGCGCGAAAATCCTAAACTAAAAATCCTCACTCCTAGTGACTTTCTTAGTTCGCTAGATAATCCTGAAATCGGTACCGCAGTAGAGCTAGACGATACACTTTTTGCCAAGCTTCGCCAAGATCTTGCCGATAATTATCTGGTCATCTTGATGTCCGCCGGCGATGCCGACCCATGGCTCCGCCAAAAGTTCTTATGATATAATTAAACTCAGTATGGGTGGTGTTTTGAAGCAGGAGCGTCAGGAAGACAAGAGGAAGCGCTTTTTGACCTTCTTAAAACAGATCAAGACCTGGCAATTATTTTTGAGCCTATTGCCACTACTTTTTCTTTCTGCTACTTTTTTGCGCTTTGATCATCTGAAAATGATGGACTTAAAAACTAAGGTCGAAAAAGCTGACGAGGGTAAGGCTGCCGACGGCACCGATTTGCCACAAGCCGAAATTGATCAAAATATTCGCACCGCCCTGAAAAACTTGCGAGATTTTAGTTCTTCTCATACTATCGTGAATTTCGTCGAAAAGAACGGTCATACCACACTGACCTTCGGCACTGGTCCAATTTATTTGGAACATCAATATAATCGCCAGGCCACCGTTGCCTTACGCGAAGCCGAGTCTAAGCTCAGTCAAAATCCCGACGCTAATCCTAATGGTAATATCTTTGCTAAGGCTATGGAAACCTGTAAACCGCAGGCTATTCGTAACGGCTGGGGTTGGAATAGTCCCGGCTATCTCAATTGTATGACCGGCGTGATTAATAGTTATCCAGCCACCGACAAGCTAACTACCAGCCTCACTGCTGATTTGCCTCCTACCGCGCTTTATCGCTACGATTTTGTTTCGCCGATTTGGACCCCAAGCCTCTCTGGGATTACGGTTCTGCTTTGTGTCGTTATCATCATTACTATCGTGATTCGACTAATTATTTTTGCCTTCCTCCGTCTCGCCTTACTCTTTTTGAAATAATTCCTTAAAATAATCTTGCCAACTTTCCAGATTACCACCCCTGTTAAAAGCATAAAAGTTTTCCCACCCCTATTTCACCCCCATAAAATCTCTTGACACTTATCTTTATCTAATCTAATATAAAACTATACTTATTTAAAGGAGGACAAATGGCCTATAGTCATAAAAACAGCAAGGGAATTACCTACTACCTACACAAGTCAGAAGTAACTCTTCGCGGTGGTAAGCCACAAACTATTTATTTCTTCACTAAGACTGAGAACAACCCTAAGGGTACCCCAGTTGATCTTCCAGAAGATCGCGTTGTCAATGAAAACCCACGCAACGGTTTCTTGACTCTCTCCAAGAAGAAATAATCTTCGATCGATTACGAAATCCTCTAAATCAAATTAGGGGATTTTTTCTGCCAAATTTCAATATTTTGAACATAAATTACTCAAATTTTCTCCTGCCATTCCGCTTATGCGGTGCTATAATCAAAATAATACGATTTTTTGGAGATAATTTGTTATGTTGGATGCTATTAGGCTCCTATTTTGCCAATATCGCAAAATTTTCACAGTAATTATTCTTGCTACATTTTTTAATTTTAATTTATCAAATCAAACTTCAGCATATACGGCATCTATATCAATGGTCGGTGATCAAAGCGGGATAACATTAAATATTCCATATACCTCTAGTGGCATGCAAAAAAATGAAACCAAACCAGAAAATCTTTCTAAATTGTTAATCAAAAGTGATAGTGCCGCTGGATGGGAATTACATCTTGAAGCTACCGATTTGGTTGTCAGAGGAACCGATCAAAAATTAACTCTCTACACTCAACCGACCCAATCTTGGGATTGGTCTATCCCATATGTAGCAAATATTTGGGGGATTTGTTCTCCCAGAAGCAAAGGTGAATACGGCGACCTAATTGAATATTTCTTTAATCAAGATAAAACATATACCGCTATTAAGACCGGTATGCCTACCGAAGCAGACGGGTTTACTTATGAGTTTGGTGTTTATACCCATACCAATGGTAAATCGCTTGGTGGTAACTATCAGGGGAATCTAACATTTTCTTTAATCGCTAATGAGGAAACTACCACTAATTTTGTTAACGGCCGCACTTTTAATCGTGCGCTCCGTGAGGCTACTGAAGAGACTGATCTGAATACCTTAAATCATCCAGAATCTGAAATTATTGCTTCATCCAAAATTCAACCATTCACTTTCAGTGATAAATCTCCAGAAAATGCTTTAAAAACCGTTAAAATTTCCACCGACAATTCTGAGCGTCCAGTGTATCTTTCTACTGTAAAGAATGGGGAGTATTATTATCCAACTATTTGGACTACCGCCAATCGTCTTATTATGAATGAAGATTCTTCATATATGTTCTCTGGTCTTACTACTGTAAAGGATAGTACTTTTAGAAATTGGAAAAATGTGGAATATCGAATTTTTGATTTTTCAAAGGTTAAAAACTTATCCTATTTCTTTTATAAAAACAACAAGAATAGTAGTAGCGATAAAATATCAGAAAATCTAATTGAGCTAATTTCCCACGCTAATCCTACTAACCTTGATTCAATGTTTGAGGAGACTAATCTATACCAGTCCCGTATTAAGATTAATACGACTGGACCAGTCTCTACTCGCGCTATGTTCAAGAAAGCTAAAGAAAGTATTTATCCAGAGGGAAATTTTCTCGCTAATAGTTATGATTTAACCTCTGCTTTTGAAGGTAGTGAACTGAGTTTTAACTATTCAAATTTAGAAAATTTTGGCATCAATACTATTTCTACGAAAGACATGTACAAGGATGCCTATACGCAAGGTATTGATTTTACTAATGCTAATTTTCAAAATCTTACCACAATGGAAGGTATGTTTGATAATTTTAGACAATACAGTGTGGACAATTTGAGGTTACCTAAAACTTATGGATTACCAAAATTAACTAATATGGCAAGAATGTTTAATAATCTGCGCACCTCACGTATAGTTGATTTAACTATTTTTAATACGGAAAATACTACTGATATGAGTTATCTTTTTGGTAGTGATGGTAGGATTGAAAATAAACTATATAATAACGTTACCCATGTTATTGTGGGTGAACAATTTAGTACTAAAAATGTCACTAATATGGCAGGTATGTTTGCTGGTGCTCATGTAGACAATATTGCGCAGCTTATAGACAAATTTGATACTTCTAAAGTCACTAATATGGCGCATTTTCTTGATAATACAAAATCTATTACAAGTATCAATCTTAAGGATAATATAAATACTGAAAATGTTACAGATATGTCATATATGTTTGCTAATCATGATCCACTAGGTAGGCTTATTCTTGGAAATAATTTTTCTACCAAAAATGTTGTCAATATGGAGGGTATGTTTAAGAGCATTAACGACCTAGAGCAGCTTAATTTGGGAGATAAATTTGACACCTATAATGTTACTAATATGAGGTATACATTTGCGGGAATCGACGATCTTGCAGCGCTTGATCTGGGAGCAAAATTTGATACATCGAAAGTAATAGACATGTCTTATATGTTTGAGAACACTAATGAAA
>CALIXG010000028.1 GCA_938046495.1 uncultured Candidatus Saccharibacteria bacterium
CATTTCATTTGCCAAGCGCATTCAAATTGATCTGATGGATGGCACTTTTACGCCAAATCGTAGCGTCCCCGAAAGTTCAATTTCGCAACTTCCGAACGGCATCCAGTTCGACTTCCATATTATGGCCATTCGTCCAAGCGACCACTTGTCGGAGGTTTTGCGTTTACGTCCGCATCTTGCGATTTTTCACGCCGAAGCTTCTGAAGATTTATTACCAATTTTCGACCAGTTGAAAAAAGCCGGAATAAGAGCCGGAGTAGCCATTCTTCCGACCACCTATCCTGGTCTGATTAAAAAATATCTCGAAGTGGCCGACCACGCCCTGATTTTTGCTGGCAATCTCGGTCAACAGGGCGCCAAGGCGGATATTTTGCAAGCCGAAAAAGTCAAAATTATCCGCAGTATCAAGCCTGATATTGAAATTGGTTGGGACGGTGGTGCTAATCTGACTAATGTGCGCGCGCTCGCGAATTACGAAGTAAATGTGATTAATGTTGGATCTGCCTTGTCTCAGCCTGAAGATAAAAAGGCCGCCTACGAGGCCCTAGTTACGGAAGCTAAGAAACGTGGGGTCTTCCTATGAGTCGGGTAGTCTGTCTCGGTAGTGTCTTGCAGGACATCTACATGATTGACCATAATGATCTCGGTGAGATTAAGACTGGTGAGAAGCTCACCATCGATAAGAATAGTTTCGAAGTGGGTGGTGGTGCCGTCAATGCAGCCACGAATTTTGCTAGACATGGTCACGAAACTATCGTAATTTCTAATTTTGGCCGTGATAGTGCAGCCAATGCGATTTTGAATTTTCTCCAAAACGAAAATGTCGACACTAGTTATCTGAATTTTACCCGTAAAAAGACTGGTACTTCGGTGATTTTGCTCGATTCCGAAACTGGCAAACGCACGATTTTGACTTGTCGTGGCGCTTCTGAAAGTTTTGCTAAACTTGAAGCCTCCGACCTTGATTTATCTAATCCAGATTGGCTTTACGTCACTAGCTTGAATGGTGATATGAATACTTGTCTGCGCTTTTTCGAAAAAGCCAAAGAGAAGGGCATTAAAATTATGTGGAATCCCGGCATGGAGGAGATTGCCGAGAAGAAGAAACTTTTGGGTCTGCTTCAAGATGTTGATGTTCTAATTTTGAACGAAAAAGAAGCTAAAACTTTGATTGGCGGGGAAATCCTCGAAGAATTATTGGTCAAGCTTGCTCGCTATGTTAAGACCGTCATTATCACTGCCGGAGCGCGCGGTTCGATTGCCACCAATGGTAAAGAAACCTATCGTCTCGCCGAGTATGAAATGAAAACTCCGAAAGATACCACTGGTGCAGGTGATGCCTTTGGTGCAGGATTTTTGTCCGCCACCCTGGATGGTAAAAAGTTTAAG
Organism: uncultured Candidatus Saccharibacteria bacterium; assembly: GCA_938046495.1. Classification (GTDB taxonomy): domain Bacteria; phylum Patescibacteriota; class Saccharimonadia; order Saccharimonadales; family Saccharimonadaceae; genus Nanosyncoccus. The sequence continues at coordinate 1,390 of CALIXG010000028.1, forward strand.
GATGCCCTGATCTTTGCTGCCGCCAATGCCACCTCGGTAATTTCATATATTGGCGCTCAATCCGGTACTCTTTATGGCGATGAAGATCTTCATCTCATGCCAATCCAAAGACTTTAATATTTAGGTATAAAAAAATAAAGCTATAAAAACCTAAACTCTTAGTCTTTAGAAAGAAAAATAGAGTCCCGAGGCTCTATTTTTTATTATTTAATCTAAAAACGATTCTGTCATAAGTTTTAGCTTAATTATATCTAGACGAACCAAGCCGAAATTAAATTTTGACTAAAACCTTAGACCGACTTGAAATTATTATAAATATTCTGGTCAATCTTCAGATGTCCAATTTTATTCGCGGCGAGCACTACATCACGCACATCATTAGTCACCTTAAAAATCTTCAAGTCTTCCTTCTTGATCATACCTTCCTTGATCATTGTATTAGAGAAAAACTTAATCAGCGGCTTCCAATAAGCCTTACCGATAAAGAAGAATGGCATCTTTGGCATTTTTTTACCTTGCATCAACATCAAGACTTCGGAAAGTTCATCCAAGGTGCCGAATCCACCAGGGAAAAATGCGTAAGCTTTGCTCGACATCACCAGCATCACCTTGCGAGCAAAGAAATAGTGAAATTCCATAGTATCGGTGAGGTAAGGATTAATTTTTTGCTCGTGCGGCAAAATAATATTGAGCCCGACCGAGCGACCCCCATATTCAAAAGCTCCACGGTTGGCGGCTTCCATGATACCAGGACCACCACCAGTAATCACCGGATGACCATTTTCGGCAAGCAAACGTCCGAGTTCCATGGCTTTTTTGTAATATTTGTCTTTTTCGTTGGTTCTGGCTGAGCCGAAGATTGTCACGCCCTGTGAGAATTGACTAATCGTCGAAAGTCCCTTCAAGAGGTCCTTAGCATAGGCCATCGAACGGTCGATGTCTGGTCCGGCAATCTTATTATCCTTAAGCTCATTGAGCCAGTTTAGTGTTATCTTATCCATTTCTTGATTATAACATTAAACATAACGGTTTTCTATCTTATGATAAACGGAGGCTAGAAATCGAAAATTTTATAAATCACCCCTGATACTATATAATATAAAACATGAATACTCGGGTCGAACAAATCATTGAAAAGGTTAAACTGCAATATCAAAATATCGATACCATACTTTTGTTTGGCTCGGCACTGGCCTCTGATTGGACCGAGCAGTCAGACATTGATATTTTCTTAATTGATGACTCTCTTAATGATTCGCGTTCTGAAATTGTCATTGATGGGATTACTATAGAGTTCCAGGAGGATAATTTTGAAAGTATCTTAAAAGACATTCAGTCAGAATATGGACAGCTCCTAAATCGCAATGTCTCGACTATGATTGCTACCTCAAGAACTATCTCAAGTAAATCCTCCGAAAAACTTACAAAACTGATAGATTCTGCCAATCTAACCTTATGTTCCACTCCGGTCTATAGTGAGCAAGATGTAAAAATGTGGAAATATTCTATTGAAGATTATTTATCTAAAGCAGAAAAAGATATTACTAAAAATAATAGCTTGGCTTTTTATATTCATGCAAATTATGTGTTACAAAATGCGCTTCAAATGTCTCTAGCCCTTAATGGCACATATATGCCACAGCCAAAATATTTGGGTAAATTACTAGAAGAAAAGGACCCTGAGTTATTTGAAATTTGGACTCAATACCTTGAAGCTGACTCATTGACAGAAAAAATAACAATATTGAATAGACTTAAAGAAAGGTAAAACCGTGGCTCGTGAAATTCATCTTATCTTGCATAATATTCGCTCCATCTTGAATGTCGGAGCAATTTTGCGCACCGCCGAAGGGCTGGGAGTCGAGAAGGTGATTTTTTCTGGTTACACTCCAACCCCGCTCCCTGTATCGAAACAACTTCCGCATATCGCCGAGAATATTACCGCCAAAATCCATAAAACCGCGCTTGGCGCTGAGGCTTATCTTAACCTAGCGGCGACTGATAATATCATTCAGATCTTAGAGGATTATCATGCAGAAGGCTTCCAGCTAGTTGGCCTAGAAAATAATTTTAACGACCCACGTCTAATCCAGATAAATTCACCTAACTTTCAAAACCAAATTGGACAAAAAATTGTTCTAATTCTCGGAGAGGAAGTTGACGGAATTTCCGACGAGCTCAAGGCGCTGTGCGACCGTTTTGTCGAAATCCCTATGGTGGGTCGTAAGGAATCATTTAACGTTTCGGTGGCCACCGGGATGATACTCTATGAATTAAAGTGTTATAATATAGAAAATAGGAGCTAAATGGAACGTTATAATCCCTTAAAAATCGAACAAAAATGGCAAAAAATTTGGGCCGAACAGGAAACCTATAAGGCAGAAGAAAATTCAACAAAACCGAAAAAATATCTCGCCGAAATGTTCCCATACCCATCTGGCGCAGGTCTTCATGTCGGGCATGTGCGTAATTTTTCGATTGTTGATGCCTTAGCGCGTTTCTATTCTCAGAACGGTTACAATGTTCTACGTCCGTTTGGTTACGATACTTTTGGTCTGCCAGCCGAAAATTACGCAATTAAGACTGGCGTTTCCCCAAAAGAAGCCACTCGTATCAATACCGAAAACTTCCGCAAACAGGCTCAGCGTCTCGGTTTTGCCATTGACTGGTCACGCGAAATTAATACCTCCGATCCCGAATATTATCGTTGGACCCAGTGGTGTTTCTTGCAATTATTTAAGAACGGCCTAGCTTATCAAAAAGAGAGTTATCAGTGGTGGTGTCCAAATGATCAAACCGTGCTCGCTAATGAACAGGTAGAAAATGGCCATTGTTGGCGCTGTGGTGCGGAAGTTGAAAAGAAGAAAATGAAGCAATGGTTCTTCAAAATTACCGATTATGCTGACCGCCTGCTCGCCGATGTTGATAGTCTCGATTGGCCAGAAAAAATCAAAACCATGCAGAAAAATTGGATTGGCAAATCTATTGGCTCCGAAGTAGTCTTCCAGGTAGCCGATTCCGCACATCAAATTAAAGTCTTTACTACACGTATTGATACGATTTTTGGTGCCACCTTCTTAGTGCTTGCACCAGAACATCCACTTGCTCTTGAACTCGCTACTGAAGATCAAAAAGCCGAGGTGACAGAATATGCTAAAAATGCCATTAAAAAATCCGAAATTGAACGCCAAGAAAACAAGGAAAAGACCGGTGTCTTCACTGGAAGCTTCGCGATTAATCCAGTTACTGGTGCCAAAATGCCAATTTATGTCGCTGACTATGTCTTAATCGGCTACGGTGAGGGTGCCGTGATGGCGGTGCCAGCTCATGATGATCGTGATCAGGCTTTTGCCGAAAAGTATGGCCTTGAAGTCAAGACCGTGATTGATGAAAATGAAATCTTAATTAACTCTGGCGATTATACCGGTCTCACCTCCGAGGAAGCTAAGGTAAAAATCACTGCAGATCTCGAAAAAGAGCATATTGCCGCCCCTCGCACTACTTATCGTATGCGAGACTGGTTGATTTCTCGTCAACGCTACTGGGGTTGTCCAATTCCAATTGCCTATGATAAGGATGGTAATCCTCACGCAATTTCAGAAGACCAATTACCAGTAGTCTTGCCGGACATTACCGATTACAAGCCAGATAGCACCGGCCGTTCTGCCCTTGCCAAGGCTGAGGACTGGAAAAAAGTTATTATCAATGGCGAAGAAATGACGCGTGAAACCGATACTCTGGATGGTTATGCTTGTTCCTCTTGGTATCTCTGGCGCTATACTTCACCTCATGACAAAGATCATGCTTGGGATCAAGAGGCCGTCAAATATTGGGCTCCGACCGATATCTACGTCGGTGGTGACCACGCTGTGGCTCATCTTCTTTATGTGCGTTTTTGGGCCATGTTCTTCCATGATTTAGGCTTGCTGCCTTTCGAAGAGCCAGTTAAGACTTTGCTCTATAACGGTTACATTAATGCGCCAGATGGCAAAAAAATGAGTAAATCCAAGGGCAATGTGATTGATCCACTCGACGTGATTGATTCTGGCTACGGTGCAGATACCCTACGTACCTATGAACTCTTCATCGGTCCTTACAATGAAGATGCTGCTTGGAGTACCAAGGCCATTGGCGGCGTTTACCGCTTCTTGAATCGCTGTTTTAATCTAGTATATCTTGAAAATACCACCGCTAAGGTCGATGACGAGGCTAATCTGATGGCTCGCCACAAAACCATCAAGAAAGCTACTGACGATATGAACCGTGCGAACTTTAATACCGTGGTAGCGGCCCTCATGGAATTCGTTAATCATCTCTATAAAAATGGTGCCGCCCAGGCTGATTTAGTGGTCTTAGCCAAACTACTTTATCCATTTGCCCCACACCTTGCTTCCGAAATGCTGGAAACCTTAGGAGCCGATTTTACCTGGCCAACCTACGACGAATCGGCCTTAGTTAGCGAAACGGCTGAGTATATTATTCAAGTTAATGGCAAAGTGCGTGCCAAGCTCCAGTTATCTACTGATCTCTCTCAGGAAGAGCTTCAAAAACTGGCACTCGCTGATGAAAATGTAAAGAAGTATCTCAATGGCGAACCACGAAAAATTATTTTCCCACCAAATACTCGTCTCGTCAGCATCGTGGCCTAAATCTAAAAATTTTTCTAAAAAAACCACGAAAAAATCTCTCACGTGCTCTGATTTTTCTTGCAAACCACGGGTTTTTATAGTACAATAATACAAATTTATATATTAACAAGGAGCATTTAATGCCTGAACCTAAAAAGCAAAGCAGCCCAAGAAAGACTGGTCTACGCCGTAGTCACCTTCGTCTTGTCTTAGCTCGTGTAGTTAACAAGAAATCACCTATTAAGGCTTTCGAAACTGCTAAGAAAACCCCAAATCTTAAAGTCAAAACTGTTAAAACCGCAGTTAAAGCTACTAAAAAGACAAAGAAAAGCGAAAAATAATGGCAAGTAATCGGCACCTTGGCAGAATTATTATCCTTCAAAGCCTCTATGAATATGAGGTGAGAAGTTTGGCGGGCGACGCTACAGCCGACATTAATGTTATTATCGCAAAAAATATCGAACCATACGTTAAAGCCGTTGGTGATACTGATTTCATTATCAATACCACTAAGGGTATTTTGCAACATCAAGAAAAACTTGACCAAGAATTACATCCACTGGCACCAGAATGGCCACTTGCATCTATTGCCGCAATTGACCGTAATATTTTGCGCCTTGGGCTCTATGAGCTTGAAGCTCAAGCTGTGCCACCAAAAGTTGCTATCAATGAATCCGTTGAATTAGCTAAAGCTTTTGGTTCGGAAAATTCATCTAAGTTCGTCAATGGTGTTCTCGGTACCGCTTACAAACAGCTTGGGTTCGAGAAATCTGAAGGAACAAATGAACAATCAAAGACCAGTTCAGTCGAAGGTGAAAAACCTCAAGAAGACTAAACCAAAGGCCAAAACTGATTCTCGTCGCGCATTTACCCCCAAGACTCGAAATTCTCGCGACTCCAATCTTAAAAAACTTCAACAAAAAATTCTCAAGAAAAAACCGACCATCAAAGAAATTGTCCGCGAACCGACCTCTGGTGGTATCGTTTTCCGACTGACTAAAGATAAAAAAGATATTGAAGTTTTACTCATCCAGGATTCGAAAAACCGTTGGACTATCCCAAAAGGACATATCGAACCTGGTGAAACCGCAAAACAGACCGCCATTCGCGAAATTGGCGAAGAAGCCGGTCTGAATCATATCCAAGTCCTTTCTTGGCTCGGCAAAATCCACTTTAAGTATCGTCGAATTGATAAATTAGTACTGATGACTACGCAAATTTATCTCGTACGTTCACTTGACACTACGGAACGTCCAACCAAAGAAAAATGGATGAATGGCATCAAATGGTTTAGTTTTCAGGATGCGATCAACGTAATTGAGTATGAAGATATTGAAAAACTCATGCTCATTGCCAAAAAACGCATTCGTCAAGGAGAATATTAAATAAATTTGAGTTTCTCAGGATACTTGAAACAGTTCAAGTATCCAAAAGATTCCCAAGAAAGTAGTTATGGAACAAGAAATAAATCTTGCTGATTATCAAATTAATATCGCGGATATTAGGCAACATATTGACGAGGTAGCGATTAACAAAACCAAAAAACAACCTCAAAATGCCGAAGAATTTACTGCCGATACCAAGGCTCTCTATGCCAACTTCGCCAAAGAGAAAATGGGTATCGAATTTAAAGACATCTCGCTCTTTATTACCGCCCTTACCCACCGCAGTTATGTTAATGAACATAAAAAAGCTCATATCGAGCACAATGAGCGTCTCGAATTTCTCGGTGACGCGATTTTGGAGCTAGTGACCTCTGATTTTCTTTATCGTAATTTTACCGAACCAGAGGGAATTATGACAGCTTGGCGTTCCGCTCTAGTTCGCACAGAATCTATTGGTCGCGCTTCCACCGAAATTGGCTATCTCCATCTCATTCGCCTCTCGAAAGGCGAGAAGCTCGGTAGCGATCGCACTCACGCCTCGATTATTGCCGACTGTTTTGAAGCGGTGACCGGTGCCATTTATCTTGATCAGGGCTATCTTCGCGCTAAGCAATTCATCTATCAACATATCCTTACCAAAATGGATGAGATTATCGTTAATGAATCCTGGCGCGACTCCAAGAGTTACTTGCAAGAACTCGCTCAAAAAACCGATGGTGCCACCCCACAATATCACGTCATCAAAGAGGAAGGCCCAGATCATGACCGTGTCTTCTCGGTTAACGTAGTAGTCGCAGGTCATATTCGTGGTACTGGTTCCGGACATAGCAAGCAAGAAGCTCAGTCTAATGCCGCCACTGAGGGTATCAAATATTACAAAAAACACCTCGGGAATCAGCTTCCAGCCACTGGTCGCCTCACGCTACGCAAGTAATTTATCATCTAGATTAAGCAGAAGTCTCAATTACTAAGTGAATAATCGTATAAGGTTCAGCACCTATGCAACACTTCATAAGGAGTTTTTAATCCTATTC
>CALIXG010000029.1 GCA_938046495.1 uncultured Candidatus Saccharibacteria bacterium
TTCGGATGCTCCAATAATTTATGCCAACCAAAATAGTAGTGAGATGTTTAGTTCATTAAATTTTGCATACGATATTGATCTCGCAACTATTGATACTAGTGAAGTCACAAATATGAATTCCATGTTCAAAGGTGCGTCGTCACTACAATCTTTAAATTTATCAAGTTTTAATACTAGTAAAGTACAAAATATGAGCGAAATGTTTAGCGAGGTAAGTGGCAATGGGGGAGCGAGCTACATGTTCGCCTTAAATTTGAGTAATTTTAATACGGCTAATGTGGTAAATATGAAGGGTATGTTTAAGAGTGCTACTAAATTCACTGATATTAACATGTCAAGTTTTGATACATCAAGGGTTACCGACATGAGTGAAATGTTTCATACTGCCACTAGTTTAACCACTATTAACCTAAGTAGTTTTAATTTTGCAAATGTTACTGATATGAATAGTATGTTCTATCAGACTTCTAATTTACAGACCGTGGTAGTCACAAGATTTAATACTGGTAAGGTTACAAATTTTAAAGACATGTTTTGGAGGTCGCAAATTACTTCATTGAATACGGCTGGCTTTGAGACGCAAAGTGCCGTGAATATGTCAGGAATGTTTTATGGTACTAAAATTCCTAATTTAGATCTCTCTAGTTTTAACACCCAGAATGTGACAGACATGAGTAGGATGTTTGAAGACACGGAATACACGGTAAAATTATACTTAAATAATTTTGATACTAGAAATGTTCAAGATTTTACTAATATGTTTTCTTTAAGCCGCCGTTACGCTATAGATAGTCTGACTAATATTTATGTAAAGAATGATTTTAATATATCTAGCGTGAGTAAGCAGATCTTTAATGTTTTCAATGGCCGCCGAACGCTTCGTGGCGGAAATGGATCAACATGCTCCTTCTCGGTATACAATAATGAAGTTCTCAAATGTCTTCGCATTGATCGACCTGGACAGCCAGGATATTTCACGCAAATCTAATCACCTTGAAATCTTAGCTCAAACATCTTATACTTAAACTATGCATAAGCCGAAACCAAATCCTGTCCGAATTATTAAAAATCTGATTATTCTGACCGGGTGTGTTGCGGCTTTTTTCTGGATGTTTTTCGATATCTTGAAACGTGAAACGGTGGTTTCTCACGATGCCTCGGTGCTTGTCATGGGGACGAACGCCACTTTTAAGCCCTTTGAATATAAAGAAGGTGGACAGGTGGTTGGATTTGATATCGATCTGGCTCGTGAAATTGCGAAAGAACTTGGCGCTGAACTTAAAATCGAAGATATGTCTTTCGATGGACTTCTTCCGGCGCTCGAAGGTGGTCGCATTGATCTCGCCATTGCGGGCATGTCAGTCACTACAGAACGCGAGAAAAATGCGCTATTTTCTGAACCATATTATCAGGCTACTCAGCGCATTATTGTCCCAGAAGATAGTAAAGTTTTTAATAAATCTGGCCTAATCGGTAAGAAAATCGGCGTTCAACTAGGCACTACCGGTGATATTTTAGCCTCCGAGATTTCTGGTGCTAAGGTTATCCAATTTCCTGCCGCACCAAATGTCCTGCAGGAATTAGCTTCCGGTCGGGTCGATGCGGTTATTCTCGATGATGCTCCGGCCACGCAATATATTACAGCCTTTACCGGACTGAAGATTTTAAGCGCACCTATCGGCAATGAATCTTACGCGATTGCTATGAAAAAATCTAATCACACTCTTAAGGAAAAAGTTGATCAGACGATTAATCGCATGAAGGAAGATGGTCGGATGGACGCCATGCTTAAGAAATATTTTGGAGAAAATAAATGAAATTTTTTGAAGTCATATTCGGCAATGGTCGCTGGATTTATTTTTGGCATGGATTTGAAGTTACCATCGTCTTAACTATTTTGGCGCTCTTTTTTGGTTTTCTTCTCGGTGTTTTAATATCAATGCTTCGCACTTCCAGTGTTAAATTTTGTCAAAAAATCGCCAATCTCTACGTCACGATTATTCGCGGCACACCTCTTCTGGTGCAGCTCTTAATTATGTATTACGTGATCTTTGCCGAATATCGCGCCATGCCGAAAATTATCGTAGCCGCCGTAGCTTTTTCACTAAATAGTGGCGCTTATATTTCGGAAATTATTCGTGGTGGCATCGAGAGTGTTTCGCAAGGCCAAAAAGAGGCGGCCAGGTCACTTGGTCTCTCGGAATTTCGTACGCAACTTTACGTTGTGATGCCGCAGGCGCTCAAGAATTCCTTACCCAGCCTCATCGGCGAAGGGATTTCTCTCTTTAAGGAAACTTCTATTGTCGGTTGGATTGGTCTCGGCGATATTATGCGTGGTGCTGATGATATACGCTCACTGACTGCTACCGCTTTCGAATCTCTAGTGGCCGCTGCAATTATTTATCTGGCTATCACCTTAATCTTTACTAAAATTATGTCAAAAGTGGAAAAGAGGTTAGCTTAAATGTCGATTATCGTGAAGAAACTGGAAAAAAGTTTTGAAAATCAAAAAGTTCTCCGTGGTATTGATCTCGAAATTCAAGACGGCGAAACCGTAGTCTTGATTGGTTCTTCTGGTTCCGGGAAATCTACTTTCTTGCGCTGCTTAAACTTGCTAAACGTTCCAGATAAGGGTCAAATTTTTATCGATGGACAGGAAATTACAAAACCCAAAACCAATCTCAATAAGCTTCGTGCTAAAGTTGGTATGGTTTTTCAAAGTTTTAATCTTTTTGAAAATCTTAATATCATAGAAAACATCAAGCTCGCTCCGAGAAAAGTCCTACATCTATCGAATAAGCAGGCGGAAAAAGAAGCTATGGAATTATTGAAACGGGTTGGCCTCGCGAATAAAGCCTATGATTATCCGAAAAATCTTTCTGGTGGTCAGAAGCAGCGTGTCGCCATCGCTCGTGCCTTAGCTATGCATCCAGAGGTGATTTTGTTTGACGAACCAACTTCTGCACTTGATCCAGAAATGGTAGGTGAAGTGCTCGAGGTGATTAAGGATCTTGCCAAAGATCACAGCCGTACTATGGTGATTGTCACTCATGAAATGAGTTTTGCAAGAGAAGTTGGCACCCGCCTTATCTTTCTTGATAAGGGAAAAATTATTGAAGATGGTGAGCCGCACCAAGTGATGGATCATCCTACCACCGAACGTGCCGCCCGCTTCTTCCAAAATATAAAAAATTAACGGTATATGCTAAAATAAATATATGACGCTCGTAATGAGACTTAAAAAGAAATTTTATTTTTTGGCTGCGAATTATTTTCGTTTTTTTGCCAATATTTCACTTAAACGCTGGAAGCCTCGAGTGATTGCCATTACCGGTTCAGTCGGTAAGACTACCATGTTGAATTTGGTTGAATCCACTCTAAAAACTAAGGCGCATTATTCCTTTAATGCTAATTCTGCCTTTGGCGTAGCCTTTGATATTGTTGATATGGACGGTGTGCGTGGTAGTAAGTTGCGCTGGCTTAGCTTAATCATTGGCGTACCATTCAAATCACTTTTTTACACCCATCGTGAAAAGTTTTATATTGTCGAAATCGATGGAGAACGCCCACACGAAGCAGAATTTCTCGCCAAATGGCTAAAACCGGAAGTCACGATCTGGGTTTCTCTGGGCCTTTCACACGCTGTGCAATTCGAAAAGCAGGTCGAAGCTGGCATCTTCCCAAATTTAGAAAAAGCCATTACGCATGAATTCGCCACTCTGCCAGAGCATACTCAAAAATTAATCCTCATCGATAAGGATGTCGCTCTTATGAATCGTGCGATTGATAAAATTGTCGCCAAAGGCAAGACTAAGGCCGAAGTTATTAAATGTAGTAAGAGCGAATTGCTAAAATATACCGTTTATCCAAATAAAACTGAGTTCGTTATGAATTTCTCCAGCCAACCAAAACTAAACGAATTCACTATCACCTTTAAGAATCCGATGCAACGCGATTTGGCGATTCAGTTATCCATGTTATCCAAGCTTTGTGAGTATCTTCACATCCAAATCCCCAATGATTTTTCCGATATGCGTGAAGCTCCGGGTCGTAATACTTTCCTTAGAGGTATCAATAATCTAAAAATCATCGATAGTAGCTATAACGCTCATCTGATTTCTATGGAGTCGATCCTCAAAATGTACCGCTCAATGCGCACTGGGCATAAATGGTTGGTAATCGGGGATATGGTGGAGCAGGGTAGTATCGAGCAACATGAGCATGAAAAACTTGCCGATGCAATTATTGCATCTGACCCAGAACAAGTAATTTTGATCGGTCGGCGTACTCGCGAATACACCTACCCAATCCTCAAGAAGCAGAGGGTCAAGGTCGATACCTTTGACAATCCCAAGCAAGCTCTCGAATTCATTCAGCAAAATGCTAAGAATGGCGAAACCATCCTCTTTAAGGGTAGTCAATATCTCGAATGGATTATCGAAAAATTATTATTAAATTCAAAAGACGCCGAGCGT
>CALIXG010000030.1 GCA_938046495.1 uncultured Candidatus Saccharibacteria bacterium
AGAATCTCATCATCGATAATATCTATCAAATTCCGAGTACCATTGATCTCGAACAAACTCTAATGAATAATTTTTCTGCCAAAATCGATCATGCTCTCGCGGAGTCCGGTCAATCAATTAATCCCGCTGTACTAAATGCCACTACGCACTATCTCGTACAAGTCTATCTAGGTCAGCTCACCATGCATGATACCATCCATGAGATAAAACAAAATTTTGCAATTACCAAGAAATACATGGATATTCTTACTCTAATTATCTTGATTAGCCTCCTCGCCCTAATTGTGTTAAATTATTTTCTTTACGATTTGATGGGGTGGCGCATCTTTATTTTTACCACCACGTTAATACTTTTTCTTGCCGGTTACCTCGTCTCCATGCCCATCTGCCAACAAATGATTCAGCAGATATTTGTCATTAAGTAGCGTATAATTAATCTATGAATCTTTTTACCGCTGAATTAAATCCCGCCCAAGCCGATGCTGTCGAAACCCTTTCTGGACCACTGTTAATCTTGGCTGGTGCCGGTTCTGGTAAAACTAAAACTCTCACTCATCGTATTGCAAACTTAATCACTCATGGAATTTTGCCTTCACAAATCTTAGCTGTCACTTTTACTAATAAGGCGGCCAGGGAAATGCGTGAGCGTCTTTTTCACCTCTTAAAACAGGCCTCAAAAGAAACCAATCAATATCCTGACAGTCTAAAATCTTTCTTCACTTCTGATCTTTTTGCTGCCACCGAGGTACCACGCAATTTTATGTCGTTTATGGGGACCTTTCACGGCATCTGTGTTAAAATTTTACGTATGGAGGCGGAAAATCTTCACCTCGACCGTAATTTCCTGATTTACGATACTTCCGACCAAGAAGCCCTGATTAAGCGCGCGATTAAAAACCTCCGTTTTGAGGACAAAAACCTCCGCCCGAAAACCATCCAAAGCACCATTTCCAGTTCGAAAAATGCTGGTGTCTTGCCCGAAGAATATGAAGCTTCCGCCAGCTATCCTCAGCAGAAGAATATCGCCAAAGTTTTCTTCGAATACGAAAAACTCAAGGCCGCTGCCTCCGCCCTCGATTTTGATGATTTGCTTTTGAAAACCGTGGAGCTTTTTGAAACTAATCCAGCTGTCCATCAAAAATGGCAGACTCGTTTTCGCCACATCTTAATCGATGAGTATCAGGATACTAACCATGTACAATATCGTTTAATTAAATTACTCACTGGTCCTGAACAAAATATTTGTGTGGTCGGTGATGACTGGCAGTCGATTTATTCCTGGCGTGGTGCGGATTTCCGTAACATTCTTCACTTTGAAGCGGATTTTCCTGGCGCTAAGGTCATTAAGCTTGAGCAAAATTATCGTAGTACCGGCAATATTTTGAGAGCCGGCCAGCAAATTATTGAGCATAATAAAACTAGAAGTACCAAGGAGCTATTCACCGAGTCTGGCGACGGAGAAAAGGTAGAAATTCAGGCCTTAAATGACGAATCCGCGGAAGCCAGCTTTGTGGCGCTTAAAATTATTAATCTCTTAGCCAATGCCAAAAATGAGGTAAGCAATTTCTCCGATTTTGCCGTGCTTTATCGTACCAACGCGCAGAGTTTTGCCATGGAAAAAGCCCTGATTTCGCGCGATATTCCCTATAAAATTATTGGCGGCATTCGTTTCTACGATCGTAAAGAAATCAAGGATGTCTTAGCTGTGCTACGACTCATCCTGAATCCGCGGGATCGGGTTTCTTTTGAACGCGTTACTAAAAATATTATTTCCGGTATTGGGCCAGCCAGCTTGGAAAAAATCTATCTCGCTCTTGGCCTGGATGGGGCGCTAACTGATTTGGCTGCGGATTCTGTTCTCACCGGTAAAGCGAAAAATAGTTTCTTGCGTTTGCAAAATTTCCTCAAAACTGTCGATCGCACAATTAATCCTTCAGAGATTATTACCGAAGTGATTAATTATTTTGATTTTGCTAACCTCGTAGATGATGGCACGCCGGCCACTACTGAACGCCAAGAAAACCTCGATGCTCTCGTCGGTAACACCAAAGATTTTGATACGCTTGAAGATTTTTTGGCCGATTCCGCTCTGATGTCTTCCTCTGATGAATCGACTCGCGATAATTCCGTCACCCTTATGACACTTCACGCTGCCAAGGGACTTGAGTTCCCGGTCGTTTTTATAGTTGGCATGGAAGAGGGTCTTTTCCCAAGTTCTATGAGCTCTGATGAGGACAGTATCGAAGAGGAGCGTCGCCTGGCTTATGTTGGTGTGACTCGTGCTAAGAAGCGTCTCTTCCTCACATTTACCGCTGTGAGATTTCTGCATGGTAAGTCTAACTTTAATACGCCATCCCGCTTCCTAGCTGAGCTTGGTTATCAGCCAGACCTCTTTAGCGAATCGGTTGATAATAGTTTTAATAATAACTACGGCAATAATTTTGGCAATAAATTTAATCATAATCACAGTCGTAGCTTTGACGATGATTTTACTGATGATCATTTTGATTCTTATCATAATTATCCTGATCATAAAAAGCCAAAATCTCAGCCAAGTAAAAAATTCGATCCTTTCTACGATGATATTTTCTATGAAGATGAAGGATTCGATTTTTAAAAAATAACCCT
>CALIXG010000031.1 GCA_938046495.1 uncultured Candidatus Saccharibacteria bacterium
GACCTGCCTCACGAGCGATGGCGCGAATCTCGACAACACCAGTTTCAATTTCAGGAACTTCCTGCATGAAGAGCTGTTTGATAAAATCGGCAGAACTACGGCTGACCAAAAGCTGGGCACCACGTTCATTGCGCTCAATCGTCTTAATTAAAACCTTAATACGGGAACCAACTTGATAATATTCACCGTCAATCTGGTCGGATTTAAGCATAATACCAGTGGTACGACCAAAATCGATACGTACAATATTACGGTCGACACGAGCCACCATACCAGTCATAATGGTACCAATTTTATCTTCAAAGATAGAAAGGATGGCTTCATGTTCAGCCTCGCGAAGGCGCTGCATAATTACTTGCTTAGCGGTCATGGAAGCGACGCGACCAAACTTAGTAACTGGGTGAGATTCTTCAAAAGTTTCACCGATAGCTTTACCCTCGGCTTCACCTTCTGGGATTTCAGTAGCTGGATTGTAAGCCAAACCATCTTCAATCACTTCCTTAGCGATGAAGACCGTGGCATTACCGGTTTCACGGTTAAGTACAGCGCGGACATTCATATCCTTTTCGCCCTCTTCTTTACGCCAAGCGGCGGCAATGGCAGTTTCAATAATATTCAAAACAGTTTCTTCTGGGAGATTCTTCTCTTCGGCGATAACTTTCACCATCTGAGACATCTGTTTAAGGTCTAAACCTTCCATATTTTCCTTTCTTTTAGTCTAAAATATCCGACCTTGCGGCCGGATATTAAAAGTATATATTTCTATTATAGCGAAGATAGCGAGATTGTCAAATTAAAACTTCTTCCAAAATATCGCAAAGCTGAATACTGTATGGTTAAGTCATCCGTACCTGTTATGCTTAATGTGTTATAATGAGAGAAAGTAAACGAGATTTTTATGAATATCCCACATGGCCTGAAGACTGAAAATGAAATGCCGGAAATGCTTTTAGCACTGGATATCGGTACTGAATATATCAAAGCGGTGATCGCCGAACGCCAGGAAGGTGATAACCTAATTATTCGTGGCGTAGGCAAAGAACATCAGGCGATGGGCAATATGTACGCGGGTGCAATTGCGGATATTCCAGCAGTGATTGCCGCCTGTGAAAGAGCTTTATCACGAGCAGAAAACATGGCTGGTGTGGTGGCGAAAACTTGTTCAGTAGGTATCGCTGGCGAATTGATCAAGGGTAATACCAAGACCGTACGTTATCGTCGTAAAGACGGGAATAAGCCAATTTCTGACCAAGAAATGCAGTTAATCATTAAGCGCGTACAAGATAAGGCTGAAGAACAAGCGCGCGAAGAGGTCGCACTAGAGACCGACAACCCAGACGTAGAAGTGCGCCTGATTAACTCAGCGATTGTTTCCCTTTCGATTGATGGATATAAAGTTAGTAATCCGATTGGCTTTAAGGGCTCAGAACTTGTTTTGCAATTTTACACCGCGTTTGCGCCATTAGTACACATTTCGGCGATTGAAAAAGTTTGTGCCGAATTAAACCTCGATTTAGTAGCCGTGGCAGTAGAACCTTTTGCGGTTTGTCGCGCCTGTCTTGGCAATAATCTCGATTCTAATCTCTCAGCCATTGTGATGGATATTGGTGGCGGAACGACAGATATTGCTGTGGTGGATAATGGTGGAGTTGAAGGGACCAAGATGTTTGGCATCGGCGGTCGCAGCTTCACGCACCAGATAGCTAGTAAGGTGGGGCTCGATTTTGACACAGCAGAATTAGTGAAGATTCAGTATAGCGGACTACTATCAAACGACATGCAAACCTTGAAGACTTTGACGGTTTCTGATGCAGAGCGCATGAATGAAATACAAAATATTTTGAATGTGCCGGATCGTATGAAGAAAGTGGAAAAAGCTATCGCTGACAATACGGAGGTTTGGGTTTCGGGAGTGGGATTAGCTCTATCTGATTTTTCTCTACTTGAAGCTTTACCAAATAAGATTCT
>CALIXG010000032.1 GCA_938046495.1 uncultured Candidatus Saccharibacteria bacterium
GGTTTATACCAAGCTAAAATCGGATAATCTGAATCATCTGCCGAAATATCCTTCGTCTGCACTGACTCCTCCGGAGCCGATTCACTTCGCTTAATACGGTGCGCAAAATCCTTGTAACGATAACTACCATAATGTTGCTGATTATCATCCAAGCTTGCCAATTTATCGTTAAAATCCCTGCCTTTTGCCATAATCGCTCTCGGCTCATATGAATTTGATATCACCGAAAAAATCAGCTTATTATCATAGCTACCACTTTCAATATTCTGACTCAGTTTCATACCAATATTTAAACCGCGCACATCATTGCCATTGGTTTTTTCTGTGGTCTGAAAAATATTCGTAGGCGTCGCTAGGGATGGAATTGGATTATAGTTAGCTTCATTCGAAACTTTAAAACCCCAAGAATTCACCGGTAAACTCAAAAGACTACTAGGTCCCGTGATTGAACCAATCTTCGCGCCATTAGTAGAACTAGAATTTACCAAAGCCGTCTCATTGGTCTCTGTATTCAATGTAGCAGTATAACCAGTTTTATTTGTCGTATTTATCGTTAAATTTAATGGCAATTCCGTAGTGCCATTCACAGAATTTATCACCTGATTACCGTTCACATTTACCGCAGCATTGTCCACTGATACCGATAAAGTTGGCGTCTGCACAGCAAAAACCGCAGCAGCATTAAGATTAAAAATAAAAATTGACAAACAAAGTCCTAATAAAAAAGTAAAATTCGTTCGAAAATTTACCCACAAAAAATTATGAGAGAAAGTGATTTTTGGCATGTTTCTATTTTACCATAAGCAAAATCAAAAATCAGCAAAATTTAGCAAAACTTAGCATTAAAATTATTTTTAAAACCCTACTTCACCAAACAGCGCACCAAAGCACTATCCACTTGCCAGCTACTGCCCTGATCAGAATTATTTCCCCATATACTCATACGGTGTGCCCAATTTGCGGGACCCGCCGTCGAACTCCAATATAAACCATTTGAATTAATGCCAATCAGATTTCGCTCATGCACATAGCCTGGCGTTATAAAATTCAATGGCGCACCACGTAAATTCGCCACATTCCCATCATAGCTATTTAATAAAGTCAAATATTCACTTCTATTGCCGCCATAAGACAATCGCCAACCGCTTGGACAAACCGAACTTGACGCATCCGACCCTTCCGGAATATCTCTACCACCCATACCTGCCGTTGCTGTAAACCAGTTATAATAAGCTCCGTCTTGTGGCTTACTTGGGTCAAAATAGACCATCGGTAAGACTGTAGGCGAATCATAAGTATTAGCCACATTCAAATTCGATGCTGGTACTGTAAAGTTCGCGGAAACATCTGAATCTACCAGTGTCAAAGTTTTATTCACTAGTCGTAGATTCTGCGTCATCCAACATTTACTATCTTTTAGCTTAGCAACCGTATAAGAATTCCCGTCACGTACATCCACTAATGTCGCGACTTCATGAAGATTCGAAT
>CALIXG010000033.1 GCA_938046495.1 uncultured Candidatus Saccharibacteria bacterium
AGATAGTTGAGAACAGGTGGTTTGAGCAGTAATAGGCGGTTTGGTTTTATCTGAATCGTCTTCTTTTTTAATAGGAATAATAGTCTGGCGGCTACAGAACCATGAAACATCATGGGTTTGCCATTGAGCTTCGTATTCGGCAGATGGTATGCCAACAGATGTACCGTTGTAATCCATATGAGCTGCATCGTCATTAACAAATCCATCAATTGGGGTACCTCTATGATATACTCCACCATTGAATAATTCAGAATGCTTCTGGGGGAGCATAATACCGCCAGTGCTACGATACCCATTCCCAGTTTTTTGATAAAGCGGATAACCAAAAATAAATACACCACGAGAATCCTTACAAGACATTCTAGTATTTGGATTCACTCCTGGCATTAAAGAATTATCTACCGGAAACCCAGGTTTTCTATTGTTTAAGAGATCTCGAAAAGTAAAAGTATCTCTCTTTTCATTTGGTACACCATTTACCTCAAAATCATAATAGAACCAGGCTAAACCACTATATTCGCCATTTCGCTTCGTATAGCAAGTGCCACCGACTTTGCATTTTTTAAGATCACCCGCATCATTGCCGTGAGTAACCTCATGTTTACCGCCCTCCCCATATACGCTGGGGTTAATGAATAATAACGATAAGAAAATAAATCCAATTATTACTGTAGTAAATCTTACAGTTTTAATTATTTTGCCTCCCATAATGCTTATAGTATAACACATTAGGAATAATAAAAACCACCCAACTTGGGTGGTTTTTAAAGAAGTATTAGTAGAGCATTCTACGTCCTTCGTATGGTTCAATAAATCCATAGCTTTTAATTTCCCTGTGTATTTCACCAAAGGACCTAGCGGAAGTAAACTGGAGCATCTGTCTTAACTTATCAAGCTGATCAGCGGAGATGAAGAGCACCTCATTTTGGTTTTCCCTATAGAGGCGCACATTAGTAACGTCTCGCTTCTGAGAGTAGAAAACCATTTCGTAAACATGCTGCAATTTCCCCTCTGCTCTAGCCTTAGCCTGAAATTCATATCTCTGCTTCAACTCGAAAAGCTCCCACTTAGTAAAACCGGCTTCAATATCTGCCGGAAGGATAACAGTCATCTCTTGACTATAAGTAAGAGCAGGGTTAGAAAAGACTGGAGTTTGAAGTTGAATACGCATCCCAAATGGATCGGTTCTCTTAGATTCAAAGACCACAATCTTGTCTGGGTAGACCGCACGATAACCGTCTACTTCTGGACATTCTGGAATTTCCCTTTCCCAACTGTCTGGATTAACGTAAAAGGGCTCCAATGCGCGTAGTCCTTCAACGCCATATTTTCTACCTTGGCCGCTAGAATTATAACGACCTTCCTCAACGATATTTCCTGTATCTTCGGCCCACTGATAATACATCAGTTGACCATTATCGAAGCGCTGGTAGAGATGCCAGTCAGTAGCATCAAAGGTCTTATTCTCAGCCTTCAATTGCTGGGCTGGGAACTGGTATTTACTAGTGTCATACTGCACGTTTTGAACATCCGTGTTCGTTGTGCTAGTATTGGTACTAGATTGA
>CALIXG010000034.1 GCA_938046495.1 uncultured Candidatus Saccharibacteria bacterium
CATTGTCGATGCCACGAATCTCACCATGTTAGAGCTAGGTCAACCACTTCATGCCTTTGACTATGATAAATTTGTCAAAATTGGCGGTCTAGACTATGCGAAAATCATCGTGCGTGCTGCGCGTTCTGGTGAAAAGTTGACTTTACTTGACGGTAAAACTATTGCACTAAATTCCAATGATATTGTGATTGCCTCGAACGACATTCCAGTCGCCTTAGCCGGTGCCATGGGTGGGGAATCGACCAAAATCGATGACTCAACCACTCGTATTTTGTTCGAATCAGCCACCTTCAGCCTCTATAATTTGCGCAAAACCCAGATGGCGCACGGTATTTTTTCCGAAGCAATCACCCGCTTTACCAAGGGTCAGCCAGCCGTCAATACTATTCCCGCCATCAAAGATTGTCTAACTAAGCTTGGTGTGAAGTCAGGTGCTGAACTTCATTTTACTGACTCTCTGAAGCAGGATTTATCTGAAATTCAGGTAGCAGTGAAAGTTTCTGAGATTAATCAACTTCTCGGCTCACACTACGATGAAGCTTTGATGATTCAAACTCTTGAAAATGTCGGCTTCAAGGTGGTTCCCGACTCTGAAAAACTCCTCGTTACCGCTCCACTTTGGCGTACTGATATTCATATTAAAGAGGACGTCATCGAAGAGGTTGGTCGTCTGTTCGGTTTTGATAATTTACCGCTCAGTCTACCGGTCCGTCCATTTATTGGCGCCGAAAAGAATGCCTTGTTTGAGTTAAAAACTACTTTAAGGAATCTTCTTTCACTCGAGCTCGGGTTCAATGAGGTTCTGACCTATAGCTTCGTTTCTAAGAAATTACTTGAACGTGTCGGTGAAAATATTGAGGATGCTTATGAAATCACCAACTCTATTTCACCTGAGTTGCAGCTCTTCCGTACCTCTATCACACCAAGCCTGCTTGAGAAGGTTCGTGAAAATCAAAAAGCTGGCTTTGCTGATTTTTCCCTTTACGAAATGAATCAAGTTGCTAGAAAATCTCTTGGCTTTAATTCTGATCAAACCCCGAAAATGCAACATCATTTGGCTGTAGTCTCTACCGCAGATTACTATTATTCCAAGCAAATTTTGGAAAATCTTGCCGATAAGCTCGGTCTGAATTTTGAACTGCTGGCCTTCACCGACGGTGAAAATTCGAGTTATTTTGAGCCAAAGCGTGCCGCTAAAATCTTACTTTCTGGTATTCAAATTGGTTGCCTCGGCGAGTTAAAGAATTCCGTCAAAACCGCTCTGAAGCTCAAAGATATTTCTAGTCTAGAATTAGACCTCGAAACCTTGCTAGGTCAAAAATCCTCTGATAAACGTATTAAGGAGTTTAGTCGCTTCCCAGCGGTGAATCGTGATCTTACGGTCAAAATTTCAGAAGATCAGACGTTCGCCTCAGTTGAAAATGCTATTCTCGAGGTTTTGAAGGCCCAACCATCTCTCATCTTCCATCTCACGGCTACCTCCATTTATCAAGCCGAAGGTGCCGACACGAAAAATCTTAGCTTCCACTTAAATTTTGCTTCCACCGAGAAGACTCTCCTTTCTGAGGAAATCTCTGCTATAATGAACAGTATTAATCAATCATTAGAAAAAATTGGTGGAGAAATTATTTAGGTATCAATATGGACGAAAAAAGTTTACGTACAAGCACTAAACAACGCATTATTATCGGTTTTATCGCAGTCTTACTCTTTGTTTCCACAATTATGGTTTATGCCTTAATTGTCTTGAATGGCGAAAAGAGTAAAAAAGGTACGGCTGAGCAAAACGCTGAGCTTAAGGTTCTCGCTAAAGAATTAGATGAGAAGAAAAAAGACAAAGATAATGCGGTGAAAGCACTTAATGATAAATACTTCGAGACTCTCAAGTCTGCCCGTAGTAGCATTAAGTCT
Organism: uncultured Candidatus Saccharibacteria bacterium; assembly: GCA_938046495.1. Classification (GTDB taxonomy): domain Bacteria; phylum Patescibacteriota; class Saccharimonadia; order Saccharimonadales; family Saccharimonadaceae; genus Nanosyncoccus. Next base: position 1,912 of record CALIXG010000034.1, read on the forward strand.
TACAATGTCTCTCGCGCTCAAAACGACGGTCTGAAATCTATCGATTTAAGTGTCGGTACTGGCGCTACTCTTGAGAAAGAGAGCAAATATCTCGCTTATTATTTCGGTTGGTGTTCTGATGAATCGGTTTTTGATTCTTCCTTCGATGACAATAATAATCCAAAATCTTTGAAGGATCCGCTGGATGTTACTGGTTCTGGTAGCTTAATTACCGGTTGGTCAGATGGTTTGGTTGGCGCTAAACTTGGTGGTGTCCGCGAATTACATATTCCAAGCACCCTTGCTTATGGCGATACTAAAGAAATTTGTGGTGGCAAAAACTCTCCACTTTACTTCGTAATTCTCCCATTCGAAGACGAAGCTTACACCAAGGCTACCCAAGAATATCAAACGGTTTATCGTAAATACTTGAATCTCCAAAGCGAAATTCGTGGTACCGGCTCACTCTTTTAATAAAAATAACTTCCCACGCGGAAGTTATTTTAATGATTAATCGAAAGGCTATTTTCTTGAAGTTTCCTCAAGCCTTCCTCGGTAATGATTTTTCGAATTTTTTTGCAGGCTTTCTCGTACTTTTCGAAGACGCTTCCATCTGCATGGTGGGCATCAGTCCCGAGAAAATCCACCAATCCGTGTCTTAGAAGATACTTCATGGTTTTGGCTGGCTTCGGACCGTATTGCTTAGCCATACTACCGATATTACATTGTAATTTTACCCCAATTTTACGTAGCTCCAAAGCCTTTTCTGGTTTTTTCTGTAAGAATTCATAACGCTCCGGATGTGCTAAAATTGGCACAATATTTTGACTCTTCATTTCGAAAATTACCTCACGTAGATACCCCACCTCAGTCATGAATGGTACCTCAAAGAGTACATAATGTTTTTTCTTCTTATTTTTTGCAGCGTCGGAGCTAAGCCTAGTGGCTTCACCCATTAGCGATGCCTGATCTTCTTGCATATATTTCACCATTTCTGGATCCACATAAATTTCATTACCAGGGTAAAGTTTGAATTGAATCCTCAACTCATCTAGTTGTGCTTGTAATTCTTTACGCAGACGCGTCTTGGTTTTATTATCCGCCAGCTGATTGCTATTCGGAATAAAGTGGGAGGTAGTAAAGCCACCGGTGAATCCGAGCGCGACAAGTTTTTTGGCCATCGCAATACTTTCCTCAAAATCACGACTGCCGTCATCGATCCCTGGCAAAATATGCAGATGCGTGTCAATCATGCCACCTCCTTTTAGATTTATAGATAATATTGATTATAATATCCCGTGCGTTTTTCTAGAGGGATTTGGTTAAGAATTACGCCGGCCACATTGGCATCGATTGCTTGGAGAGATTTCAAACCATCTTTTACGTGATCGATATTAGTTTTGTTTACACGGCAAACAATCATGGTACGGTCGGCTTTCTTGGAAATAATTAACGAGTCAGCCAAGTTATAGACCGGAGCCGAGTCGATAATGACATAATCATATTTTGATTTTACTGTGGCAATGAATTTTTCCATCTGCTTCGAGTCGATTAGCTCTGCTGGGTTCGGTGGGGTTACACCACGAGTGACTACGGAAAGATTTTCGATATCTGTCTTCTGAACGTATTTACGTAGACGGTCGCCGGCGGTTTCGACTAGTAGATTCGAGAGGCCAGCTTGGTTAGAGAGCTCGAAAATTTCGTGTTGACGACCCAGGCGCATGTCGGCATCGACTAAGAGCACTTTTTTGCCGGTATTGGCAAAAGCGATGGCAAGGTTCGCGGAAACGAAACTTTTACCTTCATTTGGTGCGGTACTGGTTAATACGAGGGAATTATTGTTTTTGCCAACTAAGCTAAAATCCAGGCTAGTACGTACAGTGCGGAAGTCTTCGCTGATAATAGATTTTGGATTATTTTTCAAAATTAATTCACTACTTAAATCTTCTTCAGAAATTTCTTCGGAAGCTTCCTCGTCATCTTCTGCATTTTCCGTAGAGTCACTTTCCTTGGCTTCCTTCTTCGCCTTCAAAGCTAGGGCGCGTTGGCGGCGTTTTAGGCGCTCTTTTTCGGCATCAATCATATGGATTTTACCAATCACTGGTAGATGCAACTGACTTTCGACTTGTTCACTCGTCTTCACTGAGCGGTCAAAGTAGAACACTAAGAAG
>CALIXG010000035.1 GCA_938046495.1 uncultured Candidatus Saccharibacteria bacterium
CTGAACTATTGAGGTAATACCAAGTTCCACCTTGGTTCAACCAACCTGTTTGCATGGCACCTGATCCATCGAGATAGTACCATACTCCATCAACTTTTTGCCAGCCTGTAGCTAAATTATTATTAATATAAAGTTGAGGCTTACCATTAACAGTCAACCATTTATACTCATTTTTCTGATTATTTGAATTAGTATCAGAAAAATCTACATGATCTGTATTATTTCTACCAGTACTATTTGTATTAACATATGTGTTATCGTTTGAAGCTGGAGGAGTTGCACCTGCCTTTAATGCAAATTCATGAACCCAAATACCTCCATCTGAATAACTTTTTACATAAGTAAATTCTGGAAATTCTCCTGGTTCACCTGAATATTTTTCAGCATATTTGAAGGTTAATGGGAGATTAGATTTATCTCTATATCTCCATTGTGTACTACGAAAGTTTTCTGGATTAGGATTTTCTGTCGTATTTTGACTAGCGTAAACTGTTAGTTCATCTGAAATTGAAGCTAATAAAGTACTAGCTCCAAGTAATGTTACCCCTGCAGCTCCCACTGCTAAAATATGTTTTGCTTTCATCTTTTACCTCTTTATCACTTATTCCGTATATAATGTTACACCCACTCACCATTGGCATTTAGAGTGTAGCCGTTAATCATTGTATTTACTGCAAGAGCACCTGAACTATAGGCATAATACCACTTGCCACCTGCTTGGAACCAACCAGTAACCAGAACACCCGAAGTATTTAGATAGTACCAAACACCATCTACTTTTGCCCAACCAGTAGCCATTGCACCGTCGGAGTAGAGATAGTACCACTTACCACCTTGGTTTAACCATCCCGTCTGCATAGAACCAGCACTATTGAGATAGTACCATTTACCAGAGATAAACTTCCAACCAGTTTGCATACTACCATCTTGATCAAAGAAATACCACTTATCAGAGATGTGTTGCCAACCTGTACGTTTCTCTTCCACTTTCACAACATCAGTAACGCTATCGTCTTTTACAAACCAATGTTTTCGAACATCTTGATCAATCTTTGTTTCTACAAAACGATAGCCTTTAAAAGATCCGTGTTCAACTTCTTCAGCCTTTTTTACAGCAGTAGCAGGAAGAAATGCTTTTAATTCTCTACTAGTACCATCTGATTCCATGACCAACCAAGAAGTACCCTTAACTGTATCTTTAAATGGTTTTACAATATCAGGCTTCACAGAAAGGCCATCTACTTTATCTCCTGTAACTGTCACTGCTGGCTTAAAGTAATGCTTTAATACCGTTCCATCAATTAAGGAGTTATCAAATTTATAACCCGAAAAATTACCTGGAGAAGATGTTTCAGGTTTTGATGAATCATAAGTTTGAGCTTCTCTTAAGACCTTTTCCTTACCATCTTCCTGTTTTGTGACCCAAACAACTGTCTTATAAACATTCGTTTCCGAAGCTTTCACTTCAGTTACTCTTGCTCCAACAAGGGCAGTGCCTGCCAAGGTTGCACCTAATAAAATTTTCAACACTTTTGATTTCATTGGAAACCTCCTATTATTTTTACCCATTATAATACTCATACAAAATAAATGCAAGAAAAAACAGGAGATTTCTCCCCTGTTTTATATTCTAGTTACTAGGATTATACCCACTCACCATTTTCGTTTACTGTGTAACCATCTGGTGTAGTAGTGCTAACTGCAAGAGCACCTGATGAGTATGAGTAGTACCATTTAGATCCTACTTGGTACCAACCAGTTGCCATAGCACCTGATGATTTCAAGTAGTACCAAGTTCCATTATCTTTAACCCAACCAGTTGCCATAGCACCTGATGATTTCAAGTAGTACCAAGTTCCATCAACTTTAGCCCAACCTGTTTGCATTACACCTTCAGCATTGAGGTAGTACCAAGTTCCATTGTCTTTAACCCATCCAGTTGCTTTTGAACCATCTTCTTTAAGGTAAGACCAAGTTCCATTTTCAGCTTTAACCCAACCAGTTTGAGTTGTAGGTTGCTCACCTACTCTAACTCCACGGTCATCAAGTTTGTATGACAACATAACAGAACCATTTGTATACATGTCACCGCCAACTTCCAATTTAGCTTCAAGACCAGTTGCTGACTTGAAGTCCGGTGTTGGATTAGTAACACGGAATTTAATCACTTCACCTGTTTTGAATTTTAATTCTTCATAAACTGGTTTTCCATCTTTAAAGATTTGTTGTCCGTTATCATCATATGTTGGACGTAAAATTTCTGAAAAGTCAGCATCACCTGAAGCATTTGTCTTCACAGTGAAGTTTTCATATTGTTGTTTTTCGTTCGCACGGTTTCCAGTAGGGATGATTTGGATATCAATTTCAGTATTTGGAACTGGACGCCCACCACCATCAAGAACTGTTACACGAACGTGTTTGTCAAATCCATGTTTAGCATCACGGTGATATTTGATATAGCCGTATTTCACCATCGGATTACGAGAATTATGATTATAATCCAATGATTGAACTGATATCGAAAAGTATTAAGAGGGTATAAATATATTACTTAGTGTTGCACTTGAGAGGTTAACTCAGTGGGTTAAGTTTATTTTCAACCAAAAATATAGTATAATTGTTTTATGATCATCAAAATAAAAAACTTTATTGCGGACTAACTATGAGTGAATTTTTGCGAAGTAATCCTGAATCGTTCGAATTTGAACAGAATCAAGACAGGATTTTAAATGAGACTGCCGTCAATGGGCTTTCTCGAGTTGCCGAGAGATACGTAGATAATAAAGAAGAATTCGACGCTAATCATGATGATGGTGGAGAAGAATATGATGATGAGTCTGACGAAGACTATGGCTACGACGGTGAAGAATATGACGATGAATCTGACGAAGACTATGACTACGACGGCGAAGAATACGATGATGAGTCTGACGAAAACTATGACTACGACGGAGAAGAATACGATGATGAGTCTGACGAAGAGTATGGCTACGACGATGACGACTATTATTCTGAATACGAAGAGCAGCATTATGGCGAAGAGCGTATTGATTTCGACGAAGAAAAATTAGTTCTTCGGGAAATTCCTCTGCCTACAGAAATACTTGAACGCTATTCTTTTCTTAACGATTTACCGCACGGTGTTGCTGTGATGGGCGGTATCGCTAGAAGTATCGCGCGAGAAATGATCACGGGTGAGCGTGAGCCCATTCGCGATATTGATCTTGTTAATATCTTGGACGAAGAAGGTAATAGTGAAAATGATCATGAAACTCTTGACATGCTTTCTCGGAAATATATGCCAGATGATGATTTATTTGGTCATAGCATTAGAGACGAAACTTTGGAACATTATTTTGAGTCACGCGATTTTACCATCAATCAGAGCCTCATAATGGACGGCAAACTGATTTTTAGTAATTTCGCTTACAATGACTTTCAAGAGAACATTATCCGCCCCACTTATTTTGAACATCCCTACGACGGCGAAGATATAGGTAGTAGACTTTTTCTTAAGGCCATAATGATGCGTAGTGTAATTTCTCAGATTTCAGATTCAATTCCACTCATAGAAGATATGCAGCCACCTCACCATGTCAAGTCATTTGATATAGCATTATTCTTAAACAAAGCTATGAGTAGAGGGGCGAAAACTGCACGTATTTTTACCGAAGATTTAGTAGATTGGGATGTCATAACGGAAGAATATAGCGGTCGGCCTATTGCGCTTGCGAAAGCACTTCACGAGGATGTTTACCCGTTTGAATTTCACTCATCAGCAGACGAACGTTTTAAAGATGTTGAAGAATGTAGTGACATGGATGGATTTTTTGCGCCACCTACAATATCGGAATATCATGCCTCTAACCAGATAATTCGTCGCGCAATTGCCGAATATGAGGATGGTTTAGATGAGTCTATCGATAGCGGGGAAGAACGAGTTTCTGGCTACTATACCCAAGCTGAATATGATGAAATTAACCGTTCTTCTGCCTATGACGATAATACGATGATTACAGTTAGGCATTAAAAACAGCTTCTCTTTTTATTGCTCAGTGTTGCACTTGAGATGTTAACTCATCAAATTTTTTGCGTAATCAGCCCAAAAATTGTATAATATATAGGTATGCCAGAGTTTCGCCTACATAGTAAATTCCAGCCCACCGGTGATCAGCCGGCGGCTATTGCTCAGCTCACACGTGGTCTCAAGATGGGGGTTCGTGAGCAGACTTTGCTTGGCGTTACTGGCTCCGGCAAGACTTTTACTATGGCGAATCTCATCGCTAATGTTCAGAAGCCGACACTAATTCTCGCTCATAATAAAACTCTGGCCGCTCAGCTCTACTCTGAGTTTCGTGAATTTTTCCCCGAGAACGAGGTGCATTATTTTGTTTCTTATTTCGATTACTACCAGCCGGAAGCCTATATCGCTAGCACCGATACTTACATCGAAAAAGATTCCGCCATCAATGATGAAATTGACCGTCTGCGCCATGCCGCCACAGTTTCTCTACTTACACGCAAAGACACCATTATTGTCGCTTCGGTTTCTTGTATTTATGGTATCGGTTCTCCCGATCATTACACTGAAATGTCTCTACATCTCGAGAAAACCGGTCATACTTGGCAGGTAATTTCGAAAAATACTCTACCAGTCGCCAAGCTCAACCAAACTAACCTGATGATTTATCTCATCGCCATGCAATACCACCGTAATGACCTCGCTTTTGAGCGTGGTAATTTCCGGGTCAAAGGCGATACCATCGATCTCTTTCCAGCCTCCGGTGAAATTGCTTATCGCTTCGAATTTGCTTTTGATGAACTCGAAGAGGTTAAAATCATCGATCCACTCACCGCCGAAGTCCGCGAAAAACCAGATCAAGTTTTCATCTTCCCGAATACCCACTACGCCACTCCGAAAGATCAACTCGACCGTGCTATTGATTTAATTCAAGCTGAATTTGACGAACGTCTAAAATATTTCGAGGCTAATCATAAATATCTAGAAGCGCAACGTATTTCTCAGCGTACCAAATATGATCTCGAAATGCTCAAAGAAACTGGTTTTGTAAAGGGAATTGAAAACTATTCTCGTCATCTAGATGGCCGTAAGGCTGGGGAACCACCAGCGACTTTGCTCGATTTCTTCCCAGATGATTTTCTCTTATTAGTCGACGAATCCCATATGACGCTGCCACAGGTGCGCGGGATGTATAATGGTGACCACGCTAGAAAATCCACTCTGGTGGAATATGGTTTCCGCTTACCGAGCGCCCTCGATAATCGTCCTCTAACCTTTGATGAATTTGAAACTCATATTCGCCGTGCGGTTTATGTTTCTGCGACTCCTGGCAAATATGAACTAGAAGTCTCCCCTAAGCCAGCCGAGCAAGTAATTCGCCCGACCGGTCTGCTTGATCCAGAAATCGAAGTTCGACCAAGTGAAGGCCAAATCGATGATTTGATGAGTGAGATTGAAGCTCGTATTGCTAAAAATCAACGCGTCATTGTTACTACGCTGACCAAGCGTATGGCGGAGGATCTGACTGACCACTTGAAGGATCATAAGATTAAAACCGCCTATATTCACTCTGATATCGACACCTTGGAGCGTGGTGATATTCTGCGTGATTTGCGATCCGGAGTCTATGATGTACTAGTTGGCATTAATTTGCTACGTGAAGGTTTGGATTTACCGGAAGTTTCACTCGTGGCGATTCTCGATGCTGATAAGGAAGGTTTTTTGCGTTCTGAGTCGGCTCTCATTCAGACTATTGGTCGTGCGGCGCGCCATGTCGAAGGTCACGTCATTATGTATGCCGATAATATTACCGAAAGTATGGAGCGGGCAATTTCCGAAACTAATCGTCGCCGTGAAATTCAGCAAAACTATAATAAGGAACATGGTATCACTCCGACCTCTATTAAGAAAGAAATCTCGTTGGGTCTTCGTGCAATTATTCCAGAAAAAGCCAAGGAAGATAAGCTGGATCTTAAGAAAGTGCCGAAGACTGAACTCCCATCTCTGATGAAGGAGCTTTCTGAACAAATGCAACTCGCCGCCGCCAATCTCGAATTCGAGCAAGCTGCCAAGCTTCGCGACATGATCCAAAAAATCAAAGACGCCGAGAATAACTAAATCTATTTTAAAATCTTCCTTACTCGCTCCCGTAATACTGGCACTATCTCTTTCTCGAACCAAGGATTCTTCGCCTGCCAGCGGAAGTTTAATGGGCTTGGGTGAACGATTGGGAAATATTCTGGTAGGTAATCCTGGAAGGCGCGTACCGTCTCGGTCAAATTCGCTTTTTCTGCCGCCCCGAGATAGTATTTCATCGCATATTGCCCAATCAAAATCGTAAGCTTAATGTTCGGCATCAATTTTAAGATTTCTGGGTGGTATTCTTCGGCGATAAATTTTCGTGGTGGTAGATCGCCAGTTTTGCCCTTACCAGGATAATAAAAATCCATCGGTAGAATCGCAATTTTTTCAGAGTAAAACTCTTCTTCACTCACACCCATCCATTCGCGCAGCTTCTCGCCAGATTTATCCGCAAATGGCACACCACTCTCTTCTACTTTTCGGCCAGGTGCTTGCCCGATGATTAATATTTCTGCCCTATCGCTCAATTGGTAAATTGGCCCCACATTGCGTTCGGTATACAAAACATTTCTCGGATCACGTTTTAACTTTTCAGTAATTTTATCGAAACTATTCATCTTAATTCGATAATATCACTTTTATGCTAAAATAAAATAAGTCACATTTAATTTATTTGTTAGGAGGTAAATGGCTAATACAAATAAAATTCTCTCTGTTGAAAAAGTTACTAAGACTTTCGGCAAGGGAAATAGCCTCACGAAGGCCGTCGATAATCTTTCTTTCTCCGTGAAGAAAGGCGAATTTCTCGCAATCATGGGCGCCTCCGGCTCTGGTAAGAGTACTACATTAAACCTGATTTCCACGATCGACCGTCCAACCTCTGGTCAAATTCTTGTCGACGGTACCGACATCACGAAACTAAAAGGCGAGAAACTTAACCGCTTCCGTCGTGAATCACTCGGTTTTATCTTCCAAGATTTTAATCTCCTGGATAATCTCACTGCTTACGAAAATATCGCGTTGGCGCTTTCGATTCAGAATGTCAAGGCCTCCGAAATCGATGAAAGAGTTAAAGCTGTCGCTAAAAATCTTGATATTGAAGCCATTTTACAGAAATTCCCATATCAACTTTCCGGCGGTCAAAAACAACGCGTAGCTTCTGCTCGCGCCATTATTACTAATCCGAAGCTAATTCTTGCCGATGAGCCAACTGGTGCGCTTGACTCCAAGTCTTCTAAGCTTCTCCTCGAACGCTTCGATTACCTGAATCAGGAGCTTCAGGCTACTATTCTCATGGTTACCCACGATGCTTTCTCGGCCAGCTTTGCTACCCGCATTATTTTCATTAAGGATGGCCAAATCTACGATGAGATTCACCGTGAAAATAAAACTCGCAAGGAATTCTTCGATGAAATCATCCGTGTGATGTCTACCCTAGGTGGAGGCGACGCTGATGTTATTTAAGCTTTCGTTTCGAAATATTACGCGCAGCATCAAGGATTATGCGATTTATTTCTTTACGTTAGTACTCGGTGTTACGCTCTTCTATGTTTTTAATTCTGTCGGCTCTCAGGCGGCTGTGCTTGAATTAAATAATTCTCGCAAACTCATCGTCGATCTATTAGCGAAAATTCTCTCTGGTATGAGTGTTCTCGTGGTCTTTATTCTCGGTGCTTTGATCATCTATGCTTCGCGTTTTCTGATTAAACGTCGCAATAAAGAATTTGCCATCTATCTCACGCTCGGTATGAGTAAGCGTAAAATCTCGCGCCTTCTCTTCTTCGAAACCTTGATGATTGGCGTAATTTCTCTCGGTGTGGGCCTCTTGCTTGGTATCGGCGTTTCTCAGTTAATTAGTGTTTTGATTGCCAAGCTTTTCGAAACCAATATGGACAAATTTACCTTTGTCTTCTCCGAAAAAGCCTTCTTTGATACCATTCTTTACTTCGGTCTCATCTACCTCATTGTGATTTTCTTCAATACCATCATTGTCGGTCGTCTGAAGATTATTGAACTACTTCAGGGTAGTAAGAAATCCGAAAAAGCCTTCCTGAAAAACCCACTGCTTCGCGCCATTGTCTTCATCGTTTCTGCTTCCGTACTTGGTTATGCTTATTGGTGGGTGAATAATGACAAAGTCTCCCTCATGGATCGTGTCTATAATCTCCTCTGGCCGGTTATTGCTGGCGTAGTTGCCACTTTCCTAATCTTCTGGTCACTTTCCGGTTTGATTATGGAAATTGTCACTCGCAGCAAAAAGTTTTACTTTAAGGGACTCAATTCCTTCGTCTTCCGCCAAATCTCTAGCAAGGTGAATACTGCCGTGGTTTCCATGTCCTTGATAAGCCTCTTGCTGTTCCTCACGATTAGTATTCTTTCACTCTGTTTCTCGATCAATGAGTCGATGAAAAAGGAGCTAGCTTACAATACGCCAGTTGATGCTATGACTGAACTGACTGATTATCTCGCGGTTTACGGCTCGAATAGTAGTATTGGTTATCTATCCGACATGTCTAAGGATCAGGAAAAAGCTGCTCTCGCCACTTCCCAGGCCTACATGAAAAAATCCCTCTATCAAAACTTGATCGATCGAAGCCCTGACCTTGCGAAGGATATTAAAGATCATCTGGAGCTGAATGTTTATGCCGATAGTAGTTTTACTTATGGCCAAATTTTACCGTCAGGAGTTATGACGGGGATAGTTGAAGCCTCCATATCAAAAGCTACCGTCCCATTGGTTCGTGTCTCTGATTATAATAAACTCGCTAAACTTTACCACCGTGATGAAATCCACCTGAAAGATGACCAATATCAATTTCTCGCTGACTACAAGACTATGGCGGAAATTCTTGATAAAGCCCTTACGGCTAATACTCAAATTAAATATCATAATTTCACCCTCAATCCAGTCGCCAAAAAACATCAAGAAGGTTTCATTACTTCATCTGGTTTTAAATCTAATATCGGCATCCTCATCGTACCTGATAATGTGATTACCGATCAGCCAATCGGCACTCAAGCTTTGTTAATGAATTATAATCTCAATAGTTCTCGTACTGCCGAACAGATTGATGAAGACCTACGCAAGGCTTTCGATCTCGGTGATTTATCTGTTGAAGTGACCACTTCCGAAGAGGAAGCCCAAAAAGCTGTAAGCTCGGATAGAAAAGCTGATCGCCCAAGCGGTGTTGCTATTAATTTCTACACCAAATTATTGGTGAAAGCCGCTTCGGTTGGTATGCAGGCTATCGCCACTTTCGTCGGCTTTTATCTTGGTATCATCTTCCTTATTTCTTCTGCCGCAATTCTAGCGCTTAAACAACTTTCTGAATCTTCCGACAATACCGAAAAATATGCCGCCTTACGTCGCCTCGGCGCCAGTAACAAGATGTTGAACCGTGCACTCTTCGTCCAAATCGCAATCTTCTTTATCGCACCGTTACTTATCGGCATTATCCATTCCATTTTTGGTATCATGTTTGCCTCGAGTATTATCGAAATCTTCGG
>CALIXG010000036.1 GCA_938046495.1 uncultured Candidatus Saccharibacteria bacterium
ACTGGCCAAATCCGAGCAATATCAAGCCTGGAATTGCGCTGCTGATCTCGAAGATTTTTGCGAAGTTCGTCCAGAACAGGGAAGTTCCGATCAATCTGACTTCGCTTATGGTAACCAAAGGTATGAAAATTTCACACCACTCACCGAAAAACAGCGTGAGGAAATTCGGCAGATTCTAAAAGATGTTATTCCTGACGAGTTGACTTACCGGATTATTTGTTTTCGGTATTCGCTCGGAGATGGTAAATGTCATACTACCGCCGAGGCCGCGTCGATACTTAATCGTAAGATTAGCAAAATCCGTGGTCTGATGAAGAAAGCCTATTTCTATATTAATGGCTGCGATCTTTTCGACATTATTTAAATCTTCGAAACCCCGCCTCATCGCGGGGTTTTCTCTTGTTTAAAAAACCTACTTTCGTTGCGGGGTTTTCTGTTATTAAAATTTCCCACCATAGAGCATATTACTTATTTTTATAAAAACCATCCATGTAAGAAATCTTTATTTTTCACATAAAAAAGACTGCTTAATCTCTAAGCAGTCAAAAGATTGAAAAGGTAATAAAACAAAGTTATTCATTTCCAGCATTACTAATTAAATTACGGTTTCGTATTAAGCCATATTTCGTAAAGCTAATACTACCCGTGCGTCTTTTGACATCATAGTTCGCATCGAATTTATACTTAGTATAAACCGCTTTTTCCTCGCAAGCACTAGATAAGTCAGCCAAACATCTTCCAATTACTTTTACGTAATCATAAGAAAGGCCAGAATATTTCAGTTCTAGGATTTGAAAATCCTTCACCAGAAGAAGCTCTTCTCCCTGCGCATAACATTTATTCGCCTGGAATTTTCCGGTCTCCACCTGGAATTCGATGCGCATTAGCTCATTATCACGAGCTAACTTAAACCCCTCTAAAAGCTCCGACAGATATGGTCCATCTTTAATCCGATAGACCCTCGCGTCGCAATTTTCGTCGATCGACAAGCCTTTGTTTTCATTGCCATTTTCATTGATACCCATACCGATATCTCCTTTCAAAGAACTATCCCCCTCGGGACAACCAGCATGATTCACTATTGAATCAATATTCATATTTTAACATAAGAATAAAAGAAAGTCAAGGGACAAAAACCGAACAGAAAACTTAGTTGGTTTCACCCAATTTCAACGCCTCCACCCCTGTTATTCATTGACATAAAAAGCATCACATTGTATAATATAAAGGTAGTTTTTTACTCGCACCTTAAAATTTTGGAACCCTGCCTACCATGTTTTAAGGTGCATTTCTTGTGAGGAGGATATTATGAAACTACCCCAGATTCATCACGATACGCATGCCAAAAATATCGCCATTTTGAAAAATTGGCAACTCTTTTTCGAAGAAAAGGACGGTTATGCCAACCGCCAAGAAGTCATGCTAGATTTTAGTCGATTCTGTCACCATCTGAAGAATCACGAAATAACTATTTCCGGCAAATGTCCCCTGGG
>CALIXG010000037.1 GCA_938046495.1 uncultured Candidatus Saccharibacteria bacterium
AGAGCTACCTTATTTTTATGCAAGATTTTGTTGCAAAGGTCCTGAGCTATTACGAATATATACAAAAATATTATGCTTATGATAAAATAAAAATAGGAATAGTATGTACCATCGAAACCTTGCCAATCAATGCTATTTATATTATAATATAAGAATAGAGGTATAGAAATATGAGCAGGATTAAAGCATCTGATAAAAAATATGTGAACGCTGTTCTTTTTCTATGTGAAAAATTAGGTGGTAGCGTCTTGGGCAAGAAGAAGCTATATAAGCTTTTATATTATATTGATTTTGATAATTATGAATATAAAGAATCTATGAAATCAATTACCGGAAACAAATATATAGCATGGAAAATGGGCCCGGTACCAAGCGATAAGGGGAGTGTGCTTGAGTCCATGATAGAATATGGCTTACTCGAAGATACTGAAGTGTATATTTCTGACGACATCAATAATGCTATAAAATACACCGCAAAAAAGGATCCAGATATGAGCCTGTTTAGTAAAGATGAAATATTCATCATGGAACGCGTCGCAGAAAAATATGGACAGCTTACTGGTAAACAACTAGAAATATTGACACACGCCGAAGCTCCATATATCGCAACTGAACAAAACGAAGTTATTGACTATGGCCTAGCGTTCTACAGGGAGACAGTCTTCGATGATAACCTGGTTGCAGCATGACGCTTATTTGAAGGAGCTTAAAGCTCTTCATAAAACAACTCGTTCAATAGAAAAAGATATCGAAAAGGTTAAAAGACTTCTTGTTGCGCATTTTTATATCGAGCAGACAAAAGGTGGCGTAATTAGTCCGGGTAAAATTCATAGGATAACAGTAGATAATGACGTTACTGGTCGAGAACTTTGGAAAGTCGAAGTGATAGTGCCAGGCTTAAAACCGAATCTTTGGCCGAGGCTGTGGTTTATGGTTGACGGAGAGACCGTTACTTTTTTGGCGATAGCATCCCATAAAACTAACTATGACAACAATGAGATTGATAGAATAGCTATAGAACGATATAAGGATATACTGGATTTATAATTACTTTTCTTGCGCTAGCCCACTTTTATAGATGGTTTTTTAGTCGGGTTGACATATGTCAGCAAAAATTTTTGGAACCACTCAAATGTCACTTATTTCCAGATTAAAAAAAGAACACCCTTATAGGCATTCTGACTCATGAGCTAAATTTGGTGGTTCCGACTGGACTTGAACCAGTGACACAAGGCTCTTCAGGCCTCTGCTCTACCAACTGAGCTACAGAACCACTTCCCTAAATTATAGCATAGTGCGTGGTATAATTAAAGTATGAAAAAGATAAATACTGCCCCAATTTCTGGCATGCAAGAGCTTTTACCTCGCGAGCAAGCCATTTTTGATCAAATAAAATCGCAAATTATGCAGGTTTATCATCTCCACGGCTTCAATCATATCGAAACCCCGATGATTGACCGTACGGAAATTCTCCTTGCTAAGGCGGGCGGTGATACTGAGAAGCAAATTTATAAAGTAGTAAAAACTGCCGAAACTTCTGACGATGCGGATCAGGCTTTGCGCTTTGATCACACGGTGCCACTGGCGCGTTACGTGGTTGAACACCAAAATGATCTAGCTTTTCCATTCCGTGTCTCACAATTCGGTCGCAATTTTCGTGGTGAGCGTGCGCAAAAAGGTCGCTTTCGCGAATTTTATCAAATGGACGCGGATATTATTGGTCGCAATACTTTGCCAATCGGTTACGACGCCGAAGTTGTAGCTACCGCCTTTCATGCACTTTCGCAATTCGTGAAGACGCCGATTTTAGTACGTCTTTCGAATCGTAAAATCCTAGCTGGTCTTCTCGAAGCTCTCACTCTCACGGAAAAAAGTTCCGAAATCTACGGCATTATCGATCACGCCGAAAAAGTTCCGGCCGAGGTTACCGAGACCAAACTACGTGAGCAAGTCTCTGATGAATCCAAAATCCAAACCTTGTTGCAATTCGTCCAAATCCGTGGTCCACGTTCCGAAGTGGCCAAAAAATTGACTGCTCTCGGCATTGAAAATGAGACTTTTATGACTGGTGTAAGTGAACTTCTCTTAGTGCTCGATCTTCTCGAAGCCCAGGGAATTGGCCAATCCGTGGTTGCCGATATGTTAATTATTCGTGGTCTTGATTATTATACTGGCACGGTTTTTGAGACGTTACTTCCAGAATATAAGAATCTCGGTTCCATCTGTTCTGGTGGTCGCTATGACAATCTCGCCTCGAACTATACCGAGGAAAAATTCCCAGGTGTCGGTATCTCTATCGGCTTGACACGCCTATTTTATTGTCTTTCAGCCAACAATTTACTCGACTCCTACCAGTCCGCTCCCGTCGAATACTGTGTGGTCCCCATCTCGGATGCGGAAATCGCCTACGCCTATCAAATAGTCGCACATTTGATTAGTCAAGGCGCTAGTGCTGATCTCTGTCTGCTCGACAAGAAACTAGGTGACAAAATCAAATATGCTGCCAAAGTTGCTGAAAATGTCATCATTATCGGCGAAAATGAAGCTGAAAGTCGAACCTATCAAGTTAAGAATCTCACTACTGGTGAACAAAAAACCTTCAATTTAAACTAAAATTTAATAAATTTCTTCAAAAAATAGTCGCTCAAGTGGCTATTTTTTATAGAAAAAGTCAAAGCTAAAAACTAAGGAAAACAAAGACACGCTTTAATTTCCTGAAAAATACACAAACAAATAATAGAGGTAAAACCGAACAAAATTCCAAAACCGAACACGAATATAGAAAACCGAACATCGAAATCTCACAAGCTAACCTAAATTAAAATATAAAATATCATTTTTGCAACTCTAAAATGTCAATGCTAAAAACATTAAAAATCTCAAAAGTCAATGTTGACGACAAGCAAAAGCATGATATCATAGAGATAAGAATTCGGGCGAAGTTGAGAGACGTCTGAATTCGAAGACAAAGCACCTCGGAGGTTGAGTGTGAAGTTAATGTCTATATTGTAAATAAAATACACCTCGGGAGTTTGGTGTATTTTTTATTAGTCTATGCTAAAATATCTCTATGGCACTGTGGCGGAGTGGTTACGCAGCGGTCTGCAAAACCGTGTACACCGGTTCAATTCCGGTCGGTGCCTCCAATTTTATCGAAGTAGATGCGGTAATTTTTTAGAAAAAGCCGCTACTTTGGTAGTATAATATCTCTAAGCCCGAATGGCGGAATTGGTATACGCGTTCGACTTAAAATCGAATGGAGAAATCCATATGGGTTCAAGTCCCATTTCGGGCACCAACAAATTTTCCCTAAATACTTGACTTTATGTCGTATTTCGGTAAAATTAAAATAGTATGCGAGCTTAGCTCAGTTGTTTAGAGCGCTTCCTTGCCAAGGAAGAGGTCG
>CALIXG010000038.1 GCA_938046495.1 uncultured Candidatus Saccharibacteria bacterium
ATAATCATTACTTTATTCGACATAGTTTTTCCACCCTGAAATTAAAAATATTATAGAAATGCTTATGTTTATTTTAACATATTTTGCAATTAGATTCGACGAATGTCCCAGTTGATATTAGTGGTGATGAGATTTAGATTTGATGAATATCCCAGTTGATATTGGCAATGGGAGTCTTAAATTTGACGAATGTCCCAGTTGATACTGGCTGTGATGGTGTCGAGAAGATCTTGCGGATTCCAGGTGGCAAGCGCGGCGATTTTGGCGGGAAGCATGCCGGTCCATAGAGAAAGTGGTGTGAAATTGGTGTGATCGAGGCGGATGGTATAGACTTCACCAGCTTTGGCTATAATAATCTGGTCGCTATGTAGAGTGATAAGCGTTAGCGGATAACTGATAGTGAATTTGTGTAAGGTTTCAATTACAGAAGTGAGCGGCATGGAAAGTAGGAGCATTTTAGGAAAATAAACAGCCTGAAAAAGTTTTTGCAGCTGCGGCATCGTGGCAAGTAGAATAAGGTTTTCGTGCTGGAGATTTTCCTCAGCATTATTGGTAATAATTTCAATAGCATCACGGCAGGCTACGACTACTTGATTTTCGTGAAGTGATTTTAGGGCCTCATTAATGGCGATGGAAGTAGTGGAGTTTTTGGAAAAATTACCGGAAAGAAAAATCGTATCGGCAGAAAGAAAACTTTCGGTGAGTTTTTCGTGACGATCGAATGATCCGGAAGGGGTGGATTTTAGAAAATCAATATAATTAATCACTGGCAGCTTGTTTTGGAGCGCGTCTGGTAAAAATAATTTAAGAGTTTTAAGGGGCAATTTTTCGAGAAACTCGGTAGTGCGAATTTCGCTTAAAAAGTTTTCGCTATTGCCACCAAAAATTGAAAGACGGCCAGATTTTTGGGTGGGGATATTCCATAAAATATTGTGGTCTTCGTTACCGATAAGTTTGTGCCAGTAGGTGAAGTTATTAGGATTCATGATATTGGAATTCAAAATATTAAAAATTTAGGGTGATAGAAATTGGGCAGTGGTCAGAACCGAGAATGGATTCGTAAATTTCAGCGGCTTCAAGATTTTTTTCAAGTGATTTTGAAATGAAGAAATAATCAATGCGCCAACCGATATTGTTCTCGCGTGCTTTTCCCCAGTGTGACCACCAAGTATAGCGAGCAGTGTCAGGATTTAGTAAACGAAAAGTATCAATGAAATCTTGTTTTAGAATTTCGGAAATACCTTGACGCTCTTCGATAGTGAAACCAGCGTTTTTGGTATTTTGTTTCGGACGTGCGAGATCAATTTCTTGGTGTGCGGCATTAAAATCACCGCAGACTACCACTGGTTTGGTTTTTTCGAGATGCTTTAAATAAGCTAAAAAGAGCGGGTCCCAAAGTTCATGACGTAGTTTGAGGCGCGATAAATCAGTTTTGGAATTTGGGGTATAAACATTAACTAGATAGAAATTTTCGGTCTCAAGTGTAAGTACGCGACCTTCAGAAAACGGTGAGCCAAAACTGTCATTTATAAGAAGTTTTGATTTTTCTTGATCAAAATCGGGACTTTTGAAATATTCAGAGAGGTTGGTTTCGATGGAAAGGATTTTTTGATCGGTTTTAGTTATGATCATAGTACCGGAATAGCCCGCACGTTCCGCAGAGTTCCAGTTTAATTGATAATTTTCTAGTGGAGTATTTAAAATTTCTTTTTCAACTTGTTCCGGTTTGGCTTTAACTTCTTGGAAACAACAAAAATCTGGATTCTCGACGCTAAGAAAATTTTGGATGGCTTGTTTTTTGAGGACGGCACGCAGGCCATTCACATTCCAGGAAAAAAGACGGATTTTAGACATGTAGGCGCTTCCTTGCTTCGCGATCGAGGTCGCGATTTTTAATCGAAACGCGCTTGTCATAACGTTTTTTACCAGTAGCGAGGGAGACCTCAATTTTAATATAACGGCCGCCGCCAAATAATTTAGTTGGTACGATGGTATTGCCAAGCTGCTTGGATTTTTCGAGTGAGTGAAGTTGCTTTTTGGTGATAAGTAGACGGATATTACGGGCGGTTTCGGCACCAAGTGTAAGGTTATTTAACCAGAGCTCACCATCCTTAATGGTTACGAAAGAGCCTTTAAGCTGAACGTGGTGATCACGAATGAGGCGGACTTCCGGTCCGGTCAGACTCATGCCGCAGATAATTTTATCACCGAGATGATAATCAAAACTCGCACGTCGGTTGACGGCAACAGAAGAGGTTTGCTTTGGTTTTGATTTTTTACCCATAGCTTAATTATAACAGATACTAAAAGTGTTATATAATAGAGATTATGAAAATTGCAATTGCTTCTGATATTTATTATCCGATGACGAATGGGGTGGCGGTTTTTGCGCATAATTTAGCCAATGGCTTAGCGCAGGCTGGTCATGAAATTTTGGTGATTGCACCAAGTTTTACGGGGGAATATCATGAAGAAATCGATGAAAAAATGGGCGTGAAGACCGTGCATCTATCTTCGATTCGATTCCCTTTTTACCCTGATCAAATCAATCCAGTGCCAGAGAATCCGGAATTTTTAGGGATGCCTTTGCCGCGATTAACTTATAAAAATGGTATTTGGTGGACTGTTAACCCTTGGGTGGAAGTGAAAAAAGTGCTGGATGAATTTCAGCCAGATGTCATTCATTTGCAGACCGCGGAATTTATTGCGCTTGCGGTGATGAGTTATGTGAAAAAGCGAAACATCCCTTTGGTTTCGACCGGGCATGCTTATCCGGATAATATTACCGACCAACTATTTTTCTTGCAGCCAAAGCCGCTTAAAAAATTATCGAATGCGATTTTGAAGGCACACATGATGAGTTTTTTGAAAAATTCTGAATATGCGACGATGCCAACGGAGATTGCAATTGGTGATTTGGTACCAAAAAATCGTAAATATTTTAAGGTGCCAGTAGAAGCGCTTTCGAATGGCGTGGATCTGTCACAGTTTAAGCCAGCAAAAGCTAGTTCGGAGATTTTGAAAAAATATCAGCTTGATGACGGTAAAGATAAAATCATGTACATCGGTCGGGTGGATCCGGAAAAAAGTATTGATGTAGTGGTGAAAGCTTTTGCTTTGCTTCTAGCTGATGGGATTTCGAATACTGAACTCGTGATTGTGGGTGACGGCATCGATGTGGTGAGGCTGAAAGAACTTGCTGAGGAACTAAATATCAGTGAGGAGGTGAAGTTTCTCGGAAAAATTATGATGCCGGAGCTTGCGAAAATCTATCGCATGGGTAAGATTTTTGCTACTGGTTCTGAGACCGAGACACAAGGAATTGTTTTGATTGAAGCGGCAGCAACTGGTTTGCCTCTTGTAGCGGTGAATGCCGGAGCAGTGGGGGAAATTTGCGTAAATGGTTTTAACGGTGAACTTGTGGAAGCTGGCAACATCGAAGCATTCAAAGAAGCTATGAAAAAGATTCTTTTGGACAAGAAGCTGCAAAAAGAATATAGTAAAAATTCCCTAGAGATTTCAAAGAAGCATGATTTGAAACATACCTTGAAGCGTTTCGAGGAGATTTATGAAGAAGCTATTCGCTTAAAACGTGCAGAAATAGAAGCGGAAGCGGAATAGAAATAAGCAGAAACGGAATAAATTTAAGCTAAACCATAATAAAAAATAAGCGGAAGCGATATAAGAATAGGCAAAAGCTGAATAAAAAATAAGCGGAAGCGAAATAATAAAAAGTGAGTTAAATTGGAGAAAATAATGCAGAAAAAATGGTCATGGCGGGATTTACCGAAACACTTTACGATTTTAGCCCCGATGGAAGGAGTGACGGATGTGGTTTTTCGTCAAGTAATTAACCGAGCGGGGCGACCAGATGTATTTTTTACGGAATTTACCAACGTCTCTTCTTTTGCGTCGGAAAAAGGTCGGGACAACGCACTTGAGCGTCTCGATGTAGTAGAGACGGATTCGCCAATTATTGCGCAAATTTGGGGAAAAAATCCAGAGCAATTTGGTTTGCTGGCAAGCAAATTGGAGGAACTTGGTTTTGATGGATTAGATATTAATATGGGCTGTCCAGATCGCCATGTCAATAAAACGGGTGGTGGTGCGGCGATGATTCGTACGCCGGAATTAGCGCTTGAATGTATCCGCTCGGCGAAAGCAAACACAAATTTGCCAGTGTCGGTGAAGACGCGCCTGGGTTTTACGTATGTGGACGAATTTCGTGAATGGCTACCGAAAATTTTAGCGGAGGATGTAGCGAATTTGACGATTCATTTACGCACGCGCAAGGAAATGTCGAAAGTACCAGCACACTATGAGTTAATTCCAGAAATTTTAGCTATTCGTGATGAGGTCGCGCCGCGGACTTTAATTACGATTAATGGTGATATTGCGGATATGGCGGACGTAGCTAAACTAAGTGAAACTTATCCAGGGGTGGATGGTTTTATGATTGGTCGTGGCGTATTTTTTAATCCGTATTGTTTTACTAATCGTAAGCCAGTGGGGCTAGGTGGAGAAGTTGAAATTCCGGAAATTATGGAACTATTTCGCTTTCATCTGGATGTCTTTGATGTGAGATGTCGAGAATTAGAGGCGCGCGGCTCGAGGTATCCGTTCGAACCTTTGAAGCGTATGTTTAAGGTTTACGTGAACTCTTTTGATGGGGCATCTGACCTGCGCGTAAAATTAATGGATTGTAGAAATACGACGGAAATTCGTGCAGTGTTAGACGAATTTTGTGCAAAATTGTAACAAAAAAGAGGGTGTAATTCCCTCTCTCTAGATTAATTAGCCGTAATGTGCCAAGTCAAATCTGTAGCGTTAAACATCAGACGACATTGCTCCTTTCCGACTAAGACATCGAAGACGTGAATCGCGGTATTGCCGACGAAACGGATGTGAGTGCGGAGTAATTCCGTCACTTCTGACTCATCGTAGCCATGGCGCTTAAAAGTCAGCGGTTGGCACGGAGTCATTTGATAGCCGAAAAGGGCCATCACTTCGACACGTTCTAGATTGTTAAGATTAGTTTGGTTTTGCATAAGTAACTCCTAAATTTAAATATAAGAGTCATTTATGTGAGCCTGATTTATTGGCTCCTGGCTAAAAGTATAAATGACGATACTTAAAGCTAAAACATTTTCTCATTGCCAGTGACCGAGGTGTAGCAAGATACTTTAATTTTAGCACAAAAAGTATGTTTGGTGCAGAAGATATGATTTTATGTGGATGAAAATTTGCTCAAAATTTAGACATAAAAATGGGAGGCGGAAGCCTCCCGAAAAGCGTGAAAATTGCGGGTCGATAGTTGCTGCTGATATTTTTGGAAGAAGAATACTA
>CALIXG010000039.1 GCA_938046495.1 uncultured Candidatus Saccharibacteria bacterium
TGCTATTGAAAAGAAGAACAGCTTGGATGTGAATGTTACCATCGCATCTTTTCTTAATATCACGTCTGGCGCTAGTACAGTAGCAGATACGATTAATCCGGGTCAGGTTAAGAATCTTACTAATACTATTCGCGTGAAGACAAACAGTGTCACTGGTTATAATATTAATATTCGCGATAAAGATTCGAATATTAATCTCGTTCATGACACTACTTCGACTAGTGTTATTCCGGCTCTCGCTGGCAATCTCGATGGTACTCAAGCTGGCTGGAATTATTCCGTAGGTAGTATTTCTCATAAGGCAATTACGGCTACTGACGCTTCGATCCACAAGAACCTTAACGCGTCTAAGCAAGTGATTGATGAAACTACTAACATAAATTACCATGTCTCCGCCACCGGTACTCAAATCCCAGGTAATTACAGTGATGTAGTAGTTCTCACCGTTTCAGAAAATCCGGGTACTTAGAACTTTATTTTTATTGAATTAAGCTTTTGCTCGTGTATAATAAATAGCATATAACTAGGAGGTAAATGAAAAAACTTAAAGGTCTAATTTTCGGTATGGCAGTTGCCTTGCCGCTCTTCTTCGGCATCGTCCGCCCAGTCCACGCAGATAATGGTAGCGAACGTCTAACCAATCACATGCAGGTTTCTCCTGCTTCTCAACAACTCGGGACGTTAAAGCCGGGCGAAACCAAGCAAGGCTCATTCCGTGTTCAGAATATCGGCACTAACGCCTTTGACTTCAAAGTCTATGCTGCGCCATATTCAGTTAGTAACGAAAACTACGACCCAACTTTCGATGCATCATCCGACTACACCAAGATCTCTAACTGGTTTACTTTTAATACTACCACTGGCCATCTCGATCCAAATTCGGAAACTACCATTGAATACACCGTGAAGGTTCCACAAAATGCTCCAGGTGGTGGCCAATATGCTTCTATTATGGTGGAGAATGCCTCCAGTGAAAATTCATCTAATACCATTCGCGAAGTCACCCGTATCGGTATGCTAATCTATTCTCATATCGATGGCAAGATTAACCACTGTACTAAGATTTTGGAAAATAATCTTCCATTTATTCTCTTCAACCCACCAATTTCCGGTACCTCTCGTGTCGAAAACTGTGGTAACACCGACGAGGATGTCAAATACGTTCTTCGTGTCTTCCCATTCTTCTCCAAAGAAGAAGTCTATACTAACGAAGAAAACCCTACTTACCGCACCACTCTCCCTAATACTAAGCGCCTCAGTAAGGAAACTTGGGAAAAATCTCCAGGTATCGGTATCTTCTGGGTCGAGCAAGACATTACCTTTGGTAGCGCCCACAATACTTCTCGTAAGCTCGTAATTCTTTGTCCGATCTGGCTTATCGTCCTACTCGTACTCTTCATCCTCTCAGTTATCTTCTGGCTCGTTTCCAAGAAATATGAGAATAAAAAATCTAATACCAAGTCCGCACCTCGCGTCGAATCTGATTTCTAAAGGAGTATTTGATGAAAACTAACATTAAACGTATCTTGACTCTAGCCCTCTTTGGGCTAGGGCTCTCCGGTCTCTTCGGTTTAGCGAAAACCTCTGCTACTTATGCCGACGAAAAACCAGCTGAAAAGCCAAAAGTCCAAATCCAAATTTCCCCAGTGAAAAACACCGTCTATCTCAAGGGTGGCGATGTTTCCGACTTCACCTTTAATGTTTCTAACATCGGTACCGATCCTTTCGATTTTAAGGTTTACGCTACTCCATATTCCGTCTCAAACGAAAAATATGAATTAAACTTCTCCAAGGAAAGTTCTCGTACTCAAATTACTCGTTGGACTACTTTTCAGGATGCTTCCGGAAATTACGTATCTGACGTCACCTACTCGGTTCAGCCAAACGAAACCAAGGTGGTGAAGTATCGTGTTACCGTGCCTCAGGATGTACCAGCCGGCGGTCAATATGCCGTTATCTTCGCCGAAGCTATTCCGAAGGACGATCTTAATTCCACTGGCATTAAGACGGTTTCTCGTGTCGGCTTGACTCTCTATGGTAAAACTGAAGGTGAAACCAGGGAAGAGGCTAAAATTTCCAAATACCATCTCGACGGCTTCCGTGTGTCTGGTAATATTCGTACCTCCGCTACTGTCGAAAATACTGGTAATACTGATTTCCGTGCCACTGTTAGTATGAAAGTAGAAAAGCTTTTTGGCGGTTCGATCTTTGAAGATACTAAGGGCTTCGATGTGCTTCCAGATACCACCCGTGATGTTGATCTCGAATGGAAAGATAGCCCAGCCTTTGGGATTTATCGTATTACTTCCACGGTTTCTGCCGCTGGCAAAGAAGAAAAATCTACCAAGATTGTCTTAATTGTTCCAATATTTGTTCTGATTATTCTGTTTATGCTATTGACAACGGCTGTAGTATGGTTTATTATCGTACTTAGAAAGCGTCGTGCTCAAAAGTCTAAGTTAATTATTTAGATATAAGCACTAAAAAATAAAAATAAAAAAGGCGAAAAATGAACAAAAAATCAATCATCGGCGCATTAGGAATAGCAGGTCTCACCTTAATCGGTGGCCTGGCGCTCACTAATCAAACTTACGCCCAGGAGACTACTTCTTCCGAAGTAACCGTCCAGGTCAAAGTTCTTCCAAACGGGCAATCAGTTGCTATCAAGTCACCAACTTCTGATAGCAAGGTTCTTGAAAATCAAGTTCCACTTAATATTGACTTTACCAAGTCAAAAACTATTGAATATGAAATTAAGCTCACCGATAAAGACGGTACTACCACTACTATCGCCAACGAAACTGTTGACGTAAGTAACGCCGGTGCAGCTAATAGCGGTTCGAAGACAATTCCTCTCGATATGCAACAGCTCACGAATGGCGTCTTCGGTAAAGTTTCTATCAAGGTTACCGTAGATGGTAAAGCTGAAACTGCCGATACAGTGGAATTTAATTATGTCCCAATAGAGGTTGAAAAAACTCAGGCCAACTCAAATGGTTACACTGGTTTCAACGTTCATCACGCTGCTGGAGTTGCTAAACTGAAGCTCACTATCAAAGATAAGGATGGCCACAAAATTGGCGATAAAGAAATCGAAATTACCGATCCAGCCGCTTTAACTAATGGTGGGACCGTAGCGTTCAACTCTGAAGAAATTAATAATCATTTGGAAAAGGGTGATTACGTTCTTGAAGTTACTGCCCTCAATGGCGCAGGTGATGACCTCGCTAAGCCAGAACTCGCCAACTTTAAGTTTGCTGGTAAAGAAGAACCAGCTAAGCCAGCTACTCCAGACAAGAATGGTGGAAAGAAAATCCCAGCCATACCTAATACTGGTGGATCCGTCTTCGCAGGTATGAATCTTTCATCCTCAGACTTCCTCGCTTCCGGCATTGCCGTCTTCGCCTTCCTCTCTCTCCTCGCCGTCGTCTTCCTCAAGAAAGGTAAGAAATCCGGCTATCGCCGCTAAGATTGATTCTAAAAGACCTCCATTCGGGGGTCTTTTTCTTTTAGTTAAATTATGGTTGAAATCTTCGCCCAAATATCATATAATAAATCTGCTGGACGATTAGCTCAGTTGGCTAGAGCGCGTCTTTGACGTAGACGAGGTCAGAGGTTCAAATCCTCTATCGTCCACCAGTAATTCAGGCTATGGGCCTGTTTTTTGTGTTTCTTGACACTTTATGTTATAATATATGTTGTAACTAGTTTTTTATTACTTATAAGAAAGAGGGGTAAGTTATGTTCATTTACTTAGAGGGCTTGCCGTATGTAGGAAAGTCCACATTGGCGAAAGGCCTGAAGTCTCGATTAGGCGCAGGATGGAAGATCATGGATGGTCATAGTTTGACGAAGGAAGACCTTTATGTTCTGAGAAGTGGGAATTGCGGAAATGTGATTCTG
This sequence comes from uncultured Candidatus Saccharibacteria bacterium, assembly GCA_938046495.1. Classification (GTDB taxonomy): domain Bacteria; phylum Patescibacteriota; class Saccharimonadia; order Saccharimonadales; family Saccharimonadaceae; genus Nanosyncoccus. The sequence continues at coordinate 3,904 of CALIXG010000039.1, forward strand.
GATTCTTTTAAACCGTATTACGAATTAGCGAAGACCTATGCGCGTTCTGCGTATGTTCCCAAGTCGGAACTAAAAGAATATCAGGCCATGCTACCTAAGCCTACAGTATCATTTTATCTGCATGCCGATAGCGATGCCACCTTACTTATTCGTGCTAAGAGTGCGATTAATGCTGGGATGGACTGTACGGAGTACGAAAAGTCCATCTTGCAAAGCAATAATATAACTTTTGCTGGTTTC
>CALIXG010000040.1 GCA_938046495.1 uncultured Candidatus Saccharibacteria bacterium
GTAGATACGGGTTTTGATCGGCGTGCGACCCTTCGGCATCTGGTTAATAATTGAAATATCGAGATCGCCAAAAATTGTAAGTTGCAGCGAACGCGGAATCGGCGTGGCGGTCATAGCCAGAAAATGTGGTGAAATTTGCTGAAAATCCGGATTTTGATTCTGAAAAGATTTTTCCAAAAGATGTTGACGCTGCAAGACGCCAAAACGATGCTGCTCATCGATAATACAGAGTCCGAGACTGAAAAAAGTGGTGTCGTCGGTAAGAATAGCGTGAGTGCCAATCACGAGATTAATTTCACCAGATTTAATCGCGGCCTTAACATTAGCCTTATCCTTGGTGGCGCTAATTAGCAGGGTGGTTTTTACACCGAGTGGTTGCAAAATTTTAGACAAACCTTCATAATGTTGCGTGGCCAAAATAGCCGTCGGAGCCAGAATGGCCACCTGTGCGCCGTTTTTAATCGCTTGATAAGCAGCAATAGCGGAAACAATGGTTTTACCTGAACCGACATCACCCTGAAGCAAGCGATTCATCGGGTGCACTTTTTCGAGATCCTGGAGAATCTGCCAAGTCACACGTTTCTGCGCATCGGTTAACTCAAAAGGCAGAGTTTTTAGAAGTTTCTTGACATCGGTGAGGTTAAATTTGAGTGATTTGGCATTTAATTTGGAAACTTCGTTTTGATTTAGCTTGGAAGCTAGAATCAATTCAAACAATTCCTCATAACCGAGGTAGGTGCGGGCCTTCTCAACCTCCTGTTCAGATTCGGGAAAATGCATATTAAAGAGGGCTTGATTACGTGAGAGTTTGGTGAGAGTTTTCGGAATAGTCTCAGAAGGTAAAAGTTCGGGGATTTGATAAAAAAATGGGCGAAGTTTAGCAAAAATTCGACGATACCAGGCGGAATTATAGCGACCACTACCAGAATAGATCGGCTGGAAGCCACCGTCCTGGTGTGATTCTTCGACCTCAGAAGCTAAAACCGCAGTGGGCGCTGTGAGTTGATAACGATTATACTTAAAATCATACTCACCGGTAAAATAATATTCAGTATCTTCCTTAAAATTCTTGATGCGATAGGCCTGATTGTACCAAACCACGCGAAGCGCCCCAGTTTCATCAAAAATCTCACCCTGGGTAATAGTGAAATTGCGGCGGCGTGTATGGATATTGCGCAAGCCACGAATTTTTCCTCTCACTACGACTTTGCCGGGACGAATTTCGGAAATTTTAGTGTAGGCAGCGTAATCTTCGTATTTACGCGGGAAATAATAGAGTAAATCCTTAAAAGTTTGAAAACCACGAGCGGCGAGCGCCTCAGCGGTTTTGGGGCCGACGCCTTTAATTTCACTAAGACGCGAATTTAGTTGCATCAAAGATTGCCCTGGTCGACTGGACGACTATGAGCTTTGCGCCATTCGGCAATTTTGGCGTGATGACCAGAAAGCAAAACCTCCGGGACCTGCATGCCACGAAAATCGGCTGGCTTGGTGTATTGTGGATATTCAATAGTATTTTCTTCCGAAAAACTCTCAATAATGGCGGAATTTTCACCACCAAGCACCCCTGGGAGCAGACGCACGATGCTATCAATCACAATTAGAGCCGGCAATTCACCACCAGTTAGGACGAAATGACCAAGCGAAATTTTGTAGTCGACGATAGTCAGAATACGTTCATCATAGCCTTCATAATGTGGGCAAAGAATAATATAATGATCCTCTTCACCATTATTAATACGTTCGACAAAATTACGCACAATTCCCTGATGCCAAGTTTGACCAGCTGGAGTCGGTAGGATAACTTTAGCGTTTGGACTATTTTTCTTCACACTTTCAATGGCATTGAAGACCGGTTCACACATTAAAAGCATGCCGTCACCACCACCGTAAGGCGTGTCGTCGACAGATTTATGGGCACCGAGGCCAAATTCACGTAAATCCACAAAATCAAATTCCGCGATGCCCTTTTCCTTAGCTTTCCACATCATGGAAGAATTCAAATACGGGTTAAGTGCGTCAGAAAATAATGAAATAATGGTAAATTTAACCTTAGACATAAATCCATTATATCACATTTACAAATATCAGTTTTCATGGCATAATATTAGTTCTACCAGGTGGCTAAATTCTTATGTTTTTCTCTTGACATTACAGAGCGTAACCGATATGATAAACATAAGCTGATACGCTTCACAGGGTTCCATTATGCAATTAGTGGAGTGTGGAGATTTCATTAAAAACAAAAATACGGATTAAAACAAACCAATGTGCCCTAGGGTGGGCGCGCATCAGCAAAAATATCCTCGCGAGAGGATATTTTTCATGGTTTAATAATCTTCGACAAGGGTAAAATGTTTGCCAGAGATTTCGATAATCGAATCTGCCTTGGCACCACGAGTAGTGAGCTCAGCACGGATGCCAAGTTTTTTCATAATATCACGCAAGCGATTGACCGAAGCATAATTCGAGAGATCAGTACGACGAGCAAATTTTTCAATCTTTTCGCCAGTGACATGGTAGACACCTTTTTCATCCTGAGTGACCTGCCAAGCCTTCTTGAGTTCATGATGGCTAAGTGAAATAGTTGGGAGGCTTTCCATATCGTGAGAAATAATGGCAGTCTTAAATTCAATCGGAGTGGAGCCGATTTGCTCGGCGGTGATTTCCTGTTGCTTATGATTATCTTTAACGGCTGCGAGTAGAGCGCGAAGTAGGTCGTCGAGGTTTTTCTTAGCCACAGAAGAAATCGCAAAGATTTTAGCTTCAGGATTTTTTTCAAGAATGGCCTGTTTTTGCATTTCAACAAGCTCGTCATCTAGACCTTCGCATTTAGTCAGGGCGACGATTTCGGTACGAGATTTGAGATCAGAGTATTTTTCCAATTCACCACGAATCGTCGAGTATGCTTGACCGGCATCATCTTGATAAACGTCGATAAGATGGAGCAAAACAGCGGTGCGGTCGACGTGGCGCAAAAAGTCATGACCGAGACCGCGGCCATCACTGGCGCCTTCGATAATACCCGGAATGTCAGCAATTAAGAGGTCATTGCGGTCGATAGTGGCCACACCGAGATTTGGCGTAAGGGTAGTAAAAGCATAATCGGCAATTTCTGGTTTGGCATTGGTGACACTAGCGAGAAAAGTCGATTTACCAGCGTTCGGTAGACCCACGAGACCGACATCGGCAAGAAGTTTTAGTTCAATTTCAGCCTCAAAAGCCTCGCCTGGTTCACCGACTTCGGCAATCACCGGAGTTTGGCGCACGCTGGACTTAAAGTGAGCGTTGCCAAAACCACCATCGCCACCTTTAGCAATCACGGCTTGCATACCATCTTCAGTGAGATCGGCAATAATTTTCCCGTCGCGCTTCACCACGGTGCCAACTGGAACTTCGACAATGAGGTTTTTACCAGAGCGACCATTACTACGAGTGCCGGAACCATTACCACCGTCTGGAGCGGTGAGAATTGGGTTAAAGCGAAAATCGATTAAAGTATTCGTATCTTTATCAGCCTGAAAAATAATCGAGCCGCCTTTACCACCGTTACCACCATCTGGACCACCTTTATTAATATAGATTTCACGGCGAAAAGAGACGGCGCCATCGCCACCTTTACCAGCTTTCAAACTCACTTTTGCCGTATCGCAGAACATATTAGAGATATTTTAATATATTTTGGTGTAAAAATACAGCATAAGCGGGAAGAGAACGCCGCATACCTCGTTTCGGAGACGCTCAAGGGGGAAGAATGTCGCGTGCCTTTTATCGGACCGCTCAAGAGCGCTTGCCCAAGCCTATGTCCTCAAAAGGCAAGACGACATTCTCTTCTATTAGTCTATGGCTTTCGGGTAAAGTAACCTGGGCGGCCATGGGCTGGATCGTCGATGCGGAGCCAGGATTTATCGGCCGTAGAAGGATTAGTGAGATAAGAGCCATTCCCTCCTCGTAGTTTCTTGCGGTTTGCAAACATTCCTGTAAACTCTGTAAGTTTAGCGGTATTAAAATCATTATTTACATATATTGTTTCTAGTTTATCCTTAAGTCTATCTTTATCTTCAAGAAAAAACATATTGCTCATATCTCTTACATTGGAAGTGTCGAAGTTAGAAAGATCAAGCGAAGTGAGATTAGACATACC
>CALIXG010000041.1 GCA_938046495.1 uncultured Candidatus Saccharibacteria bacterium
CGAGTTTTTTGGCGCCATTTAGAATTTGGCCAACCATATGTGCAGATTCGGCGTAAGCATCGCGATCTGCATAGGCGAGATGGCCAGAAATTAGATTTTGGTGCATGGCCTGAAACTTACCAAGATTGATTTCAGAAAGACCAAAGGGGTCAAAAAAGCTACCGCACATAAAATCACCAGCATTGCACCAAGTGCCAATTTTGCCGGAGAACTTGGCGTTTGGTAGATAAGGTTTTTGCGCCCCCAGGATGCCATGCTCTACATTACAATCGGAGACATTAATGCGATAATCAGAGTACACGCCATGGTAGCAAGGCTTGTCAAACCCTTCACCCTCTGGGAGATGAAGTTTAGGGTCACCAAAGGTTGATAGGTAGATAATTTTTTCGGGATCAAGTGTGCGGATGGCGTGACTCATCACGATGGCACCTTGAGAATAACCACCGAGAATAAATTTAGTATTCGGACAGCGATGAACGACCTCTTGATATAACGCCTGCATCTCTTTGATGCCAGTGGTCACACTATTATTAAAATAGTCATTTTTGCCAGCATGAATATAGGTATCGGCAATAGCTCCGAGATTTTCCACACTCACGGCTGGATATTGATATTTGTATTGATTTGATTCTCCGAGATCATAAAAATCGTAGGATTTATATGCTGACTGTAGTACGCCACTAAGATTAGTCTTAAATTTTTGATAGTTAATATCGGTTTTAGCTTTCTCTCCTGAGCCTCGAGCGAATACGGCTTGAATATCTTTGCATTCAACAGACTTCGAATTAACAGAGGCTAGTGGTGTCAGGCTAGTAATACATATGGCCAAAGCACTGGAAAAATAGAGAAAGCACGGGGTCTTCTGGGGTATTTTCGGTTTGGATTTAGGTTTTTTACAAACAACAAAATGAGACTGTCTGGATGAGGACATAATTTCCTTTCTATTTTGTATTTTCGGTAAAAGTTCTAATTTGATTATTGGCTGAAATGCAAAATAAAACAAGTGAAAAGGAATAAAAATGATGAAAAAATGAAGTTTCTTCCCTGTTATTTTAAGAAAAAATTAGTTAAGCATAAGCAAGTTATGGGGACAAAATAATGAAAAATAAAAAGGAGCCATCGTGGCTCTAAAGAGTGAGTGGTATCATTTTGGGTTAATCTTTAAGTTTTGGTAAGACTAGCTCGGCGATTTTTTCTGGGGTTTCGTAATTGATGAGATGTCCGGCATTCGGGATAAAATCTACTTCGGCGTGGAATTTTTTGGCAATTTCTTTTACTTTGCGGGATGGATTCATGCGGTCTTTTTTGCCAGCGATGAAGTAGGCTTGTTTTTCAAAATTAAAATCAGAAATCGAGTAGGACATAGAAAAAACAGCGGCTCGCATTTCATCTCGAATAGAAGTAAATTTACGAGCACACGCGTAGGTGAGATCGAGAATCTGACGTTTCTTAGAACGATGGGCACCCGAAATGAGAAATTCTGTGCAGACATAGCTAACAAATTTATTAGGCACCAAGGCAATTAGCGGAATTAGGGGTAAAATAAATTTTGGGGGATGTGTAGCGATAGGGCTAAGGAAGAAAATCTTATTATGAATAAGGTGGCTGTATTTTTCGGCAGTGGCGGCGGCGAGGATAGACCCCATAGAATGGCCAATCAGAATTGGGTGATCAAGGTGTTTGTCGAGGATGTAGTTCGCGATAAAGTCCGCGTAGCCATCTTTAGTAAAATCGGTAAAATTTGGCAAAGTTTCATTTTGGGTGTTAAAAGCTGGTGGGATATCGGGACTAAAAACCTGGTACCCCTCAGCTTCGAGCAGTTTTTGAAATTCAGCCAAACCTAAATGATTGCCACGAAAACCATGGACGAGTAGAATGGGTGGTTTTTGGTCGGATTTTTTCATTAATTAAACAGCTTTAATTTTTTCGAGCGCGTTTAAGATTCCTTCACGGTCAAAACCAAGAACTTGAATCGGATTTTTGTCGGATTCATCAGTAATGATGGTAATTGGAACCGCAGAAATGCCTGGAAAATTACTAGCATCAAGTTCAACGTATTCAAGATTTTTTTGCTCTAACCAATCAATAAGAGCGTGGCAATAGCCGCAAGTAGGACTCGTAATGACTTTAATCATAACATCCTTTCGTTGTTAATTATTATATTATTCTAAAACATTTTAGGAAAAATCACAAGGTTTAAGCTAGAGTGACTTAGCTTTATCGAGCTGAGGATCTTTGTCTTCGGTGATATCCTGGACGGTGCGATCAATTTCGACGTCTGGCTTGATGCCGGTCTTATTGATTGAGGAGCCATTCGGTGTGTACCAGTGAGCAGTAGTGACCTTGAGTTTACCGCCATCGCTGAGATTGAGCATAGTCTGCATGACACCTTTTCCAAAAGAAGTCATGCCGACAATAGTGGCTTTTTGATAATCTTTGAGGCCGCCAGCAACGATTTCAGAGGCAGAAGCAGTGGATCGATTAATTAGAACGATGGTTTTGGTATCCTTAAAGATAGGATTTTTGCCACGAGGGACGTAGTCGGTTTTGTCGTCATTGTGGATGGATTTTTCAATCATATATTTATCGCCGCCGTTAAGCCAAAGTGAAAGCATTTCACCCGCCGCTGAGACATAGCCACCACCGTTATTGCGAAGATCAAGAATAACTTTATCGACCTGCTTGGCTTTGGCTTGCTCAGCGAGCTTGCGTACAAGGGCGCCGGTGTCTTCGGCAAAACGGTAAACAGAGATGATGGCGGTTTTATCGCTATAGGAAATGTCTGCGGAAACGTTATTGATTTTTTCGCGAGTCATTTCGAAAGTCAGAGTTTCAGCGCCACGGAGTACTTCAACTTTGACCTTGTCGCCGGCTTTACCGCGAAGTTTTTTTGCGACATCTTCGGTAGTTTTACCGTCGACATTTTCGTCGTCAATTTTTACGATACGATCACCAGGTTTAATGCCGGCCTTACGCGCGGGGTTGTCTGGAAGTGTGCGTACTACCACAGTGTGATTATTACGAAAAGTGAGTTCCATGCCAACTCCGGCTTCATTAATTTCACCGTTGAGATCAGATAAGAATTCGTTCCCTTCCTTGGCCGTAAGATAAGTAGTGTAGGGGTCATCAAGTGCAGCGGCAATACCACGCTTTGCACCGGTGAGAGCATTTTCTTCGGTGACTTCACCATCATAGAAGGATCTTAATTCCGTGTAGATTTCGTTAAGAGAATCCCAATTGGCCTGTTCGCTTTTACGAAAACCAATATAAGGAGAAAAATTTGTAAGAATAAATTGCCAATTAGAGCCAACAAAAAAACCTGCAACGAGGAAAATAAATGAAGTGATAATTGAAGTACTAAGATTGATTTTTCGTGGTTTCCACTCTGTTTTCATTACTTAATTATAGCATAATCGATAAGACTGGGTGGCGGTTTTTAGGTTAAAAAAATACCGCTGGCTTGCGGTATTTTTGAAGGTAATGATCTAGTCGAAATGGATGTAGCTGGTGAATTGATTTGGACTTACTTTGGTACGTACGCCGAAATCTCCCCATTGACCAGATTTAGATGAGTATGGATTGTTGTATTCAGAGACTGTAATGGTACCGTCAGCATTAACCGATTCAACCCAGGCTACGTGACCGAATTGACCGCTAGTAGTTTGAGCGATAGTGTGAGCAGCAGGTACACGGTCGACACGATAGCCACGGGCACGAGCGGCGGCGGCCCAGCTATAGGCGTTACCCCAACCGGTGATGCGGATATTCCGACCGTAGTATTCAACAGCTTTATAAGCAGCATAACTGGTACATTGACAAATGTAATAAGAATCTAGAACACCAGCGATATTGTCACGAGGGCAAGAATATCCGTAATTGCCGACAAATGCGCCGTAACTGTTAAAACCATCGGCTTTGGTACCGAATCCAGCGCTAGTAGAGGCGCGAGAAAGATATTCCTGGTATTCTTTATTGATTAACTTAATTTTCTCTTCCCTTGAGGCAGCAGCTTCGGCAGCGAAGGAGGCGGCATTATCCTTATACTTCAAAATAAGTTCTTGTTGCTCAGCTTTTTTATCTTCAATAGCTTTGCGCTGAATTTGTTGGTCTAAAATAATGCGATCGATTTCAGTCTTTTGCTTTTCGAGATCATCTTTCATGGTCTTTACGTTTTGAGCAGAGGAATTCACCTGGTCTTTAGCGGTGTCGATGCGAGATTTCTTTTCGGCAAAATCTGAAAGTGAGTTACTGCTAGCGAGCACCATGATAGCGTCGGTTTCACCTTCAAGGTGAATATTAACTAACATATTCGCAAGAGCTGCACGTTGAAGTTTGAGTTTTTTAGTGGTATCTTCAATTTTGATTTTGAGGTCGCTAGCTTCGGCTTCGTTCGCTTTAATGCGTGCTTCGTAGACAATAATTTCCTGTTGCATACGTTCGACTTCACCTTCGAGGGTAACAGCGGCTTTGGCGGCTTGGTTGGCTTTTTCGGCGGCTTCGACTTCAGCTTTTTTGGCGGTACGACAGGCGGCACTAGTACAGTAGGCTTCATTTTCTACTGCTGAAACATTAGAGTCGTTCTTTTGAATGAATGGAATAGAGCCTAAAATGAGCGCAAAAATTAGGGTAAAAATAAGAGTACGACCTTTTTTCATGGTTTTAACTTTACGATAATTTTTTGCGTTTTTTCGAATCTTAAAATTGTTTTTTATTTTGCTCATTAAACTATACTCCACTATAATTTAATTTGTTATTTTAGTACTTGATGATACTTTTGCTATATTTTAGCATACGAGAGTACGAAAAAGCAATGCTTATTTTGATTTGGTGAAGAAAAAAGCTCTGCTTATTTTAAGCGGAGCGGAATGGTGTTGTTTGACAATTTAAGCTGAGCGGAAGGCGTGAGCGTTATTTTAGACTAAATGGAATATTTAGAGTCGCTTGAGGTATTTGCGGACGGCAATGGAAGACGAGAGGAAGGCGATAAAAATACCAAGTAGGGTGAGGGCTAGACCGATCAGGAAAATGCTTGGCGAATTTACGAAACTAGAAACTAGGGTGACATCAATGTCGTAGCCACTGAGTTTTGGGGCGATGAGGCGGAAGAGGAAAAAGCCGATGATAGTCGAGATGATACCGGCGAAGAAACCAGACATGATAGCCTCAATGAGGAATGGGCCGCGAATAAAATGATTATCGGCACCGACTAATTTTTCCATGTAGATTTCTTCACTACGAGAGTAAATAGCCATGCGGATGGTGTTGAAAATGACCAGAACGGAGATAACTAGAAGAATGAGAGAAATGGCGAGACCACCAGTTTTAGCAATGTTGGACCAAGAAGTAATAGTTTCAATAGCGGTGTCATTAGTGTCGTAGGTTGGTTCCTTTTTTGGATCGAGATTTTCGTGAACTTCCGAATCGGTATTAACGATTTCCTTAATGGTGTTAAGTTTATTCGTATCGTAGACTTTTATGCGAAGTGCGGAAGGCATAGAGGAAAGCATGAGCTCTTTCATATCGGGGTCGTCGAGGGTAGAAAGAAGGTTATTTTCATTATTTTTCTTGGTTTCCTCAACGAATTTATTGAATTCTTCCTCGGTGGTAGTGTAGGAAATTTGACGAATATTAGAGTCGGAGGAAAATTTTTTCTTGATTTTTTCAAGAGTGATGATTTCGGTATTAGGCTTAAAGTAAATGGTAATATCGACTTTTTCGCGCATTTTATCGGCGGTAGAAGATAGTACCAAGCTAGCAGTGGCGGTAGCAAAAAGCAGGGTTAAAGTGAGAGTCATCACGAAAGTCGAAGTGATAGAAAGCCAAATATTACGACCATAGCCGATGATGCCGTATTTCATGATGCGTAAATTAGTGCGAAGGAGATGTCCGCGACTATTTTTTTGCATGGTTTTGAGTTTTCTTAAGGTTTCATTTTTTTGTTTCATAGATTTCCTTATTGAATTAAACGGTGATTGCGAGTACGTTTAGCCGGGTTAGATTCAGGTGGTCTGGAGCTGGCGATAGAATCGGAATTTTCGTGAGGAACTCTGAGCTGTGAACGTTGACTGTCGCGGTAAAGTTCGGTTTCGCGTCGAGGAGTGGCCTCGCGACGAGGTTCCGTCTCGTGACGAAATTCGGCTTCGCGTCGAGGTTCAGTTTCGTGACGAGAAGTGGTTTCGCGGCGTGTGGTTTCGTGAGATGGTGTGGCTTCGCGGTGAAGCTCAGCATCGGCGGTCTTATAAAGATAAGAGGTTGGGCGCAGGTGGCCTGGTTGTGGAAAATCGGAAATACCATCATTGTCCGTATCAAGGCGATAAATACCGTGCTCTTTTTGGTCGGAAATAATTTTACCATCACGCATGGTGATGACGCGTTTTTTCAAAAGGTTAACGATATTGGCATCGTGGGTAGTGACTAAGATAGTGGTGCCGTAATTGTTAATTTTTTGCAATAAATCAATAATTTCCTTAGAGGTTAAGACATCGAGGTTACCAGTCGGCTCATCGGCAATGAGAATTTTTGGTTGGCGAGCGACAGAACGCGCAATCGAAACACGCTGTCTTTCCCCACCGGAGAGGTCGGCTGGAAAACGATTAGCTTTATCAGAGAGGCCGACAAGGTCAAGTACTTTTGGTACGGTATTTTCAATTTCGTGATTCGACATGCCGGCAATCTCAAGCGCGAAGGCGACGTTTTCAAAAACGGTACGCGACGGTAGTAGTTTGTAATCCTGGAAAACTACACCAATACGGCGACGATAATCTGGAATATGGCGACGTTTTACGTAGTCAAGATCGATGCCACCGATAATAATCTTTCCGGAATCTGGAGTAGCTTCCTTGGTAATCATCTTCAAGAGAGTAGACTTACCGGCACCGGATTTACCAACCAAAAAAACAAATTCATTAGCACTAATATGCAAGGAAATATCATCGAGAACAGCGCGGGTACCCTTACCGTAGCGCTTGGTGACATGATCGAACAATATCATACTCTTATATTACCATAAACGGGAAGAATTAAAAATGAAAAAGGCGGAGAGAGGGCGTTTAGTAGTTACTACCGACTAGGGACTCGAGATAGGCGTCGATAAAATTTTCAATTTTGCCGTCAAGTACGGAATCCACATCAGTTTCTTCGTATTTGGTGCGGGTATCTTTGACGAGTTTATAGGGTTGCATGACGTAGTTACGAATTTGCTGACCCCAACTGGCGGATTCTCCGGCACGTAATTGATTAATAGATTCGGCTTGCTGATCTTGCTGCATTTTAAGTAGTTTACCGCGAAGAATCTCCATGGCTTTTTCGCGATTTTGGAGTTGGGAACGCTCGTTTTGAATAGCCACCACGGTATTAGTCGGTAAATGGGTAATACGAATGGCGGAGTTGGTGGTATTGACAGACTGTCCACCATGGCCACCAGCGTGATAAGTGTCAATACGAAGATCCTTTTCGTCAATCTTAAGGTCATCTTCACTGTCAAGAATTGGTAAAACTTCGACAAGTGAAAAAGAGGTTTGGCGAAGATTATCGGCGTTAAAAGGTGAAAGACGCACTAGGCGGTGTACGCCATGTTCGGATTTGAGATGGCCGTACATTTCGGGGCCATAAACTTCGTAAACTGCGGTCTTAATACCAGCTTCTTCCCCCGTACTACGTTCGATGAGCTCGACCTCGTAACCATGTTTTTCGAAAAATCTTAGATACATGCGCTCCAAAATTCCCGCCCAGTCCATGGCTTCGGTACCACCAGCGCCAGCGGTAATACGAATAATGGCGTCCTTCTGATCGAGTGGGTCGGTAAAACGGAGAGATTTTTTGAGTTCAGCGTAAGTTTTCTCGTGAGCGGTAAGTTGAGCCTCGATTTCTTCAGCAAGATCTTCGGCGGAAAGTTCGATTAATTCATGCAGGTCGTTTGTTTGAGATTTGAGAATTTGCCAGGTACTAAGTTCGCTCTCGAGTTTTTTGAGTTCAGTATTGACGGATTTGGCACGAGCAAGATCATTCCAGAGTTCGGGTTTGGCGGACTCTTCCTGGAGGTGGGCGAGCTTAGCCAATTTTTCATCAAGATTTAGCTTAGCCCAGGTATCATCAATTCCCTCTTGCAAGAGAGTGAGGCGTTTTTCGAGGTTATTCATATGATTATTATAACTGATAAAGTGACAAGAGCCGAAGAAATGTGGTATAATAGAAATACATTGGAGATTCGCCAAGTGGTAAGGCAGTGGGTTCTGGTCCCACCATTCGGGGGTTCGAATCCCTCATCTCCAGCCAAGTTATATTTTTAGAATAAGTGTGATATTTTTAAATATATACTTACAAGTTAAACGCACCGCTAGCCTTGAGCGGATTTTTTTATTTTTGCTTCAATTTTCTTAAAATGCCTGATTAATTGTTGCATTTCTTGCTCTAACTTTGCAATTATAGCTTTGTCCTGAATTATCGTCTCATAGTAACGCTCCAGACCCCACTT
>CALIXG010000042.1 GCA_938046495.1 uncultured Candidatus Saccharibacteria bacterium
GCCCCGGTAACGGGGAGGAAGGAGGGGATGATGTCAGGTCAGTATTTCCCTTACGCCTTGGGCTAGAATCGCGCTACAATGGCCGGTACAATGCGAAGCGAAGCAGTGATGTGAAGCAAATCGCACCAAAGCCGGTCCCAGTTCGGATAAAAGGCTGAAACTCGCCTTTTTGAAGTCGGAATCGCTAGTAATCGCAGATCAGCATGTTGCGGTGAATACGTTCCCGGGTCTTGTACACACCGCCCGTCAAACCATGAGAGTCACCAACACCCGAAGTCCGCCTCGGCGGCCTAAGGTGGGGGAGATGATTGGGGTTAAGTCGTAACAAGGCATCGGTACGAGAACGTGTCGATGGATTACCTCCTTTCTAGAGAAGGATTTGATGAGCATTAAACTAAGGTTTAATGTATCTAGGTCGGTCGTAATTGTGTTTATAAGCTTAAGACACAATATAGCTTACGTAAGTAAGATACGATTTACAGCTTACTAAAACAGACGATGAATTGCACAGCTGAGTTGTTAAGGAAAATCCCCGAAAGGGGATTTTTTGTTGGTTGTTTATGTTATACTTTCGATATGAACAGAGACGCTTTATTAAGACTTGAGAAATTGGTTTTTGAATTTTATTGGAAGAGAAAGACACTGGCTACTCCTTTTATGACGGGGGTTATGGGAGTATTGATTGATCTTAAACCGGCAGCGTTATTAATTAATGATAGATTCGATGATTGTAAATTGTTGGATAATAAGAGAATTCTCGATATTTTGAACGAGCTAGGAGTAGAGTTAATTCGAGAGAAGTTGAATAAATTTGGTAATGAAGAAATTGAATATTTGTATTTGGCGAAAACTGTCCGTGTATGCCTAGAACTACAGAAATTACACAGAAGATTTCTCGAGAGCGTGTCGGAGACGGGAGATATTTTAGATAAGAAAGAGTGGATCGAGACGAATTATCAGATAGGGAAGATATTAGGCTATCCGGAAACGGCTACTTCAGAATATATTAGAATGCAGATTGAAGGTGTAAGGAAGGATGATAATTATCGATCAAGAATGGAGCGAAATTATTACTATATGCATAGCGAGAAATTTGAAAATGAAGAATTTGAAGCGTATGATCGGCGATTAAACTTGGCTATTAATGAATATTTACCTGTTACGGTACAAATTATGCAGTCGAATACTGAAAAAAGATGGTTAGAATAGACTATTTTCTGGTAAAATATTAAGAGTTTAACGGAGAATAAATAAAAATGGGATTAATTTTTAGTGCATTTTTATTGTTGGTGGGATTTGTCCTACTGATAAAAGGTGCAGATGTGTTTGTCGACGGATCGAGTGATACGGCGAGAAAATTTAAGGTGCCGAAGATGTTGATTGGTCTGACAATTGTTTCTTTTGGTACGAGTGCACCGGAACTAGCGGTGAGCATTCAATCGATTTTGGCGGGGAAGGGCGATATTTTGCTCGGCAACGTGATTGGTAGTAATATCCTGAATATTCTACTGATTTTAGGGGTATCGGCAATGGTGGGGGCGCTTCATGTGAAGACGGCGACTGTGCGAAAAGAAATCCCAGTTTTGGTCTTGATGACTTTGGGATTTGCCGCGGTTTTGTCAGATAAATTGTTCGGATTGTCAGAAAATTTGTTCACTAGACAGGATGGCGTAATTTTACTATTGTTCTTCGGAATTTTTATTTATTATCTCTTCGGTATGCTGAATCGCAAGTCTAATAGGGTGGAAGAGGAAGACGAGGGGGAGCCAGTAAATCTAGCTAAATCGATCGCGATGATTGTGTTTGGTTTACTCGCAGTGGTACTCGGTAGTGATTTAGTAGTGAGGGGTGCTTCGGATATTGCAGCGAATTTTGGAGTGAGTGAGAGATTAATTTCTTTAACTATTGTGGCGCTCGGTACCTCTCTTCCAGAGCTGGTAACCTCGGTGATTGCGACGAAAAAAGGAGAATATGATATTGCGATTGGCAATATCGTGGGGTCAAATATCTTTAATATTGGTATTGTGGCCGGATTGCCGGTGGCGATTTTTGGTGGAGTGGCAGGAGGTGCTTTCTCAATCGTCGACGTGGTAGCGCTAGTGATTTCACCGATCGTACTATTTATTTTTGCGAAGAATGATCAGAAAATTAGTTTCAAAGAAGGTTTGGCGTTTTTGGTAATCTTTGTGATGTATTACGGTTACGTAATTGTAAGTAGTTTGGCTTAAATTAAATTGATAAAATTGTAAAATCTTGGAGCGTAAGTAGCTTCAGAAAAATAAACGAATAGAATAATCGTGAAATTGTGTGGCGTAAGCAGCTTCAGATAAAAAACGAATAGAATTTTGGGGGAATTAAAGCACCTTGTAACAGAGGTGCTTTTTGACAACTTAAGCATTTTGTGGTAGAATGGGGGTGTCTTTTTGTGGACTGCGAACAAAGAGAGATGAGTGAACGCAGTGGTTATTTAAAAGGAGGGTTTTATGTTAGATGTGAAGTTTGTAGACGAAAGAACGGGGAATGAGTTTGTTCTAGAACATGATGGGCGTGGCCGTCGAGGTCGTTCTTATGAATTTAGAACAGAACGATGTGTGAAAAAAGAA
This sequence comes from uncultured Candidatus Saccharibacteria bacterium, assembly GCA_938046495.1. Classification (GTDB taxonomy): domain Bacteria; phylum Patescibacteriota; class Saccharimonadia; order Saccharimonadales; family Saccharimonadaceae; genus Nanosyncoccus. Next base: position 2,604 of record CALIXG010000042.1, read on the forward strand.
GATTTCTTTACATCTTTTTGTGATGATGAGAAGAAAATACCAATTTTTTTGCAACTAAGTTCTAAGAAGAGAGATTTTCAAATCATGTTAGAACAGATAGATTCTGTTGTGGGGATTAAGAGTTCGATGAATTTAGAACTTTCGGGAAAGGCAAGAACAGTAAATGGCGATTATTGTCATTTTATCGCGCACTATGATTATGATATGCACCAAGGTGAAATTAACCTAATGATGCCGTGCGGAGTAGCTAAGATGGAGTTATCTCATTGTCAGTCCGGAATGCTTCATCAGAAAGCCACAAAGATAGTTAAGGACATCCCAGTAGATAAACTGTTTAATTTCTTTATGAGAGAGAGAACAGACTTGCGTGCGAGAGAGCAAATTTTATTACACACAGAGGACAACAAATGTCTGCTTTTGAAGAATGTTTTGATGCTGAGAAAGCTTGAAACTGAGAGCGGGAAGAGGAAGCTTCAAATGGAGGCAGAAGCTCAAATCAATTTCAGAGATAAAGTTCTGAAATTTGTGATTTAATTGGCACTGAGTTCGTAATCCAGATTTTTAATTTAATTTCTAATTTAACTTCTAATTTAATTTCGATTTTTAAGTTATTTGACAGACTTTAAAGTGATTTTTTCTAAGGGATTGGGTGAGGCGTAAAATGATTAACATAAAACAATTCCGGAGGCTGGATGAACCAGCCTTTTTTCTTGGTTTTTTATAAAATTGAAGCCTAAAAATAGGCTATAATAGAGGTAATGAATACTTTGGAAAACGAAAATTTGAGCAAAAACTTGAGCAGCGAATCTTTAGGCGATGAGATTTTGGATGCGAAGATGGATACTCGGAATTTACTCGTAGGCGATGAGATTTTGGATACGAAAATGGATACGCGTAATTTGGTGGATGAGTATAAGGGGCTGCCAAATGAAGCGGTGAAAGAGAGGCTGGCGGAAAAGCGAAATAGCCTGGAGATTGCAATCGAAAATGTGGATCACGATTTTAATGCGGGGACAATCGTTCGCTCAGCGAATAACTTTAATGTAAGTAAAGTGCATATTGTGGGGCGACGAAAATATAACCGCCGAGGTGCGATGTGCACAGATAAATATTTGGAAATCGTATATTGGCCATCGATGGAAGATTTTATGGCGGATCAAAGGGCGCGTAAAAGGGAAGTGGTGGCAATTGAAAACAACGTGGACCGGGCTAAACCTTTGGGCCTTAAACGCTTTGAGAGCCATTCTACGCTAGTTTTCGGCAGTGAGGGTAATGGAATTAGTCTAGAATTGGTAAATGCGGCAGATGACGTGCGATATATTGAATCTTTTGGCTCGACGCGTTCGGTGAATGTAGGGGTGGCGGCAGGGATTGCGATGTACGAATGGGTGCGGCAAAATGTAATAAATGCTTAAAATAAAAACGCCGAGTATGGCGTTTTTCGATTAGGGAAGAAAAAACGCCATTTTGGCGTTTTTTGATGAAGTAAATGTGATTTTTTCTTTTAGGTGTTTTAGCGCTTAAAAATTGCTTGCACGAAGAGGGTAAGGAGAAAAATGTGGAGATTTGACATCACGATTAGTCCAAGAAGAATGGCAATGAGACCCCAAAACTTGACGCGTTCATAAGAAGAAACGCCACTTAAGAAATTAGTGGAAATTTCTTGGTACTTAGCAATCATAATGCCGCCGATAATAACGATAATGAGGCCGATAAAAACCCAAGTAAAACTAAAATTCCAATTCATATACGACATATTATAACAGAATTAACGGGGATTTTTGTTGCATTTTTGAGTTTTATGGGGTAAAATAAGTGATATTGGGGATATAGCTCAGCTGGTTAGAGCGCGTCACTGATAATGACGAGGTCTGTGGTTCAAGTCCACATATCCCCACCAAATTAGAGATGATGAATTCGGCGGTAAGGCCGATTTTTTGTATTTAAGATAGATCGGATATTTAGGAGTAAATATGGAAGTTAATGTTTATTGAATAGTTTGAACAATTATTTAATTAGAAGAGGGGATTAAGACGTAAAAAAAGACCCGCGAGGGTATTTTTATATGGGTATTTTTGGTGGAGTGTTCAGCGGGGGGACGCTAAACACCCCATGTATGGTGGAGCAACAGGGATTCAAACCCTGGACCTCTGCCTTGCAAAGGCAGCGCTCTAATCAGCTGAGCTATTGCCCCATACGCAAGAATTTTAGCAAAAAGCAGAAAAAATGTCAATAAAATCAAAGGGGATTCGAAGAGGCGGAGAGGCGAGATATATGCAATTAAGGGTGTTTTACAGAGAGGATATATCATGGGATGAATATCGTGACTTGGAAGTATATCATGGGATGAATATGAACGGTGTGAGCGGAATAAATATTATGACATATTTTTTAACTTTAGCGTATTGACAAAAAGCTTCTGTTATTATATAATGCTAATTATTAACCTTTGAGCGGGAGGCTTAAGGTAAATAAGAGAATTAAAAAATGGTGGGCAGAAGGATTTTAAATGGCTGGAACTAAAGCTGGTGGTTTGAAAGCTGCTGCAACAAATCGCGAAAAATATGGTAAGGAGTTTTACGCTCGCATTGGTCAAAAAGGTGGACGCTTAGGTCGTACCGGTGGCTTTGCAGCTAATCCTGCTCTTGCGAAAATTGCTGGTGCTAAAGGTGGTCGTTTGTCAAAACGCGGTCCTGCAAAAGCAAAAACTGTAACTGAATAATTTATTTATTCACCTAGAATTAAGAAAAATAAATCTGCTTCGGCGGATTTATTTTTTGTGTAACTAAAATCTAAATGGTGGGGAATTGATCAAGATAAGTGATCACAATGCGGGCAATGCCAGTGGCCGTGATCATCTTGAAAGCGCGTGAGAGTACATTTTTTACAGAGAGACTGAGTATGAAGCCAATCGCGGTAGGTGTCAAGATGAGCTTCGGCGTATTCGGGGTTATAATTTAAGTATTCAATATCTTGAAAGTGCTGGTGTTTCTCAATAAGGGTTGCGGCGGTTTGCCAGGCTTCAGATTCAAGCTTGAGGCGATCAATAGAAGTGGCATAATTTTGGTGTTCATTAAGGGCGTGGCCGAGTTCGTGGAGGGTTTGAAGAGCAAAGGCAGCAAAAGGCGTGTCACCCGTGAGGGCGGATTGGTCGAGATTGATCATTTTAGGATAACGAAAAGAGAAACGGGATTTGAGGTGAAAATGATAATCGGGATACTGGGAGCGCAAAAAATCGAGAAATTGTCGCTTCTTATGGGGAATATCGCTAGGAAAAGAATTTTTTTGATGGGTAACCTCGCTTTTCATAAGGTTATTGTAGTTTGAGTGAAGAAAAAAAGAAAGCAGAAGCGGAGAAAACTAAAGATATAAAAGATAGGAGGTGGGCGCTATGGGGTGGAGAAGACTAGAAGTGTGGGTGGAAACGAGGAGCAAGAGATGGAGCAAGAGTAGAAATGAGTGGAGACTAGAGTTTGAACGGCGGTAACACTTTACAAACAGAGGTGATTTTGATATATTAAGGAATAGATTCGGGTTCGTTCAAGTGATTTTTTGTGGAAGAAAATCAGCTGAACGGACCTGAAGGAAGGAAAAATATAAGAATGGCTGATGCCAAAAAAGTAACAATGGATGAATTGCTAGCTAACGCTGGTGACTCTATCAAAAAAGCAGCAACTGGAGATGTAGTTTCCGGAACTGTTTTGTCAGTAAAAAAGCACGAAATCTTAATTGATCTCGGTGCACAAGGTGTAGGTTTGGTGCCTCGCCGCGAAGCTTCTTTCGCACGTAACCTCGAAGAAGGTGCAGAAGTTACCGCTTCTGTGATCGATTCTGAGATGGAAGACGGCATGGTGCTTCTTTCACTCCGCAAGGCTGTGAAGGACAAGGGTTGGGATGAAATCCAAGCTAAGCTTGATGCTTCTGAAATCGTGGAAGTTACCCCATTTGATGCAAATCGTGGTGGTCTCCTCGTGGAATACGAAGGAATTCGTGGTTTCTTGCCAGTTTCACAACTTTCTGCTGAACACTACCCACGTGTAGGTTCTGCTGATAAGGACGAAATCTTGCAACGCCTCAATTCTCTTGTCGGTAAGGGAATCAAAGTTCGCATTCTTGATGCAAGTAAGAAAGATAACAAGCTTATCTTCTCTGAAAAGGAAGCAGTCAAAGACGGCCTCGCTGCTCGTTTTGCTGAACTTCACGTCGGTGACACTGTCGAAGGTGTAGTGACCGGTGTGGTGGACTTCGGTGTATTTGTAAACGTAGAAGGTATCGAAGGTTTGGTGCACATCTCAGAAATTTCTTGGGAACGTGTCAATAATCCATCTGACTACGTTAAGGTTGGCGATACGATCAAGGCAAAAATTATTGCGATTGATAAGGAACGCCTCAGCCTCTCTATCAAGCAACTCGTGGCTGATCCATGGCTATCAGAGGTAGAAAACTTGAAGAAGGGTTCCAAGGTGGAAGGTACGGTTACTCGTATTACCCCATTTGGTGCTTTCGTTCAGATTTCTCCAGCTGTTGAAGCTTTGGTTCACGTTTCTGAACTTGGTGAAGGTAACGACGTCGATCCAGAAAAGATCTTTACCTTGAATGAACGCAAGAACTTCAAGGTTCTAGATATCGATCGTGAAGGTCGCAAGATCTCACTCTCTGTTGCAAAATAAGACAGAAGCTAAAAATAAGCCCCGCGAGGGCTTATTTTTTTGTGTGTTGATTCTGGGGATAGTAATGGATTGATTGGTGTGGGGGATAAAACAAACTTGGGATTTTGATGTACGGAATTAAAATAAGCTCGGGGCTCGAGCTTATTTTGAATTATTGATTTTTGTTTGAGTAGAAATTTTGGTCGAGGACCTGAACTTTAGCGACGCTACCTTTGAGATTGAACTGAGAATTATCGAGATAGGTGAGATCACCCATATTAACAGCGGTAGGATTGGCTTCTTTTAATCGATTATAATCGACGAGGAATTCGACCACACTGCGATCGTTTTTGTGAACGGTGTGAGTGGTGGGATCGGTGTCGCCATCATCTTTTTGATCACCAATGACGCAGCGTAAGGTGTTTGGGTGGCCTTGATTATCAAGAGTGACTTCGATGAGTTGGCCGATTTTATCAGAGATGCCACTACCAACTGCGACGACAGGGTAGGTATTTTCGCCGTCTTGATAATAGGTGAGGCCGGATTTTCCGACATGGAAATTGGCATTTTTGTGGGTGAAATTGTAATTTGGAGTGGATTTATCGGTGATGGCTTTATAATCCATGAAAGACTTAAATTGACCGATTCCAGAAGGGAAATTAACGGTTTTTAGGACGGTTTTTTCGGCGGTATGAGTAAATTTCTCATCTTGCGGGGCGATAGTGGTGCGGTGTTCTATTGGAGTGGCGTTGGCATTTATGGAAGTGGTATCGTCAGCTATTTTTTCTTCAGGAATGGTGAGGTTATTATCAGGGGTGAATTTCGGTATATCATTATCTAACTGGATAGAGTACGCGGAGTTTTCGGTGTCATTAGAAGCTTGTGAGGTTTCAATTAGTGGATTGAATTGATTTTGGTATTCAATTGGGCCATTTTCGGGAGTGTAATCTGGTTCGAGGCCTTTTTGGGCGCGAAGAGCATTGTGATGGTTCATATAATCTTCATAACCAGTGAAGGTGCGATCATAATCGTCTTCTTCATCATCTTCGAGGGGGACGCCGAGTTCTTCCATGTCTTTTTGATGCTGCTTGATGGATTGATTAGAGAGGTGGTTGAATAATATAGAAGCGCCTTCTATGACGAGTCCTGTGCCAATTGCAAGTAGGGCGGCGCGACCAATGGTAGGAGCGGTCATCCTGGCTAGATAAATAAGTCTTTCGCCAATAGTATCGAGAGCAGGCTCATTTTCGTGTTTTTTGGCGAGTTCAGATTGAACTCGACGTTGGAAACGGCGCTCATTATAGGCTTCGGTACGCATGAATTCTGGAATTTCGGGACCAGAATTTCTCAATTGCGCACGAAATTCGGGAGTTTGATGAGACTCAGGATTGAGTTTGTGGTTAGATTGATTAAAATTTCTGCGTGTTTCGTACTCCATAATGCTTTTATTATACCGCAAAAATAAGCTTAGCGGAATGCGGTAGTAGTTTTGCTAAGTCTTCTTGGATTTTTGATGTACAATATAAGCATGAAAATTTTACAATTGAACGTATGGATGGGAAAAGTGGAGGGGGAATTAAAACGCTTTTTAGAAAATAATAAATTTGATGTAATCTGCATGCAGGAGGTGATGAGCTCGGAGAATTGTCAGGTGCACTTAGCAAGGCTTTGTTTTGATGCAGAAGCAATTAAGCAGGCGACAGGGATGCCGTATGCTTATTTTTCGCCAAACTGGAGTAGTGATATAGCGAACGGAAGTTTTGAGCTAGGAAATATGATTTTAAGTAGAATTCCGTTTCGTTCGACGATGAACACTTTTGTGAACGGGGAATATACGGAACATACGATTTTGGAAGAAATGTGTTCAAACAATTTAAATGTGCAAGTTGTGGAGCTAGAAAACGGTGTGGTGATCGCAAATCATCATGGATTTTGGCGTTCGCAACCACTCGGAGACGAGGATACAGTAAAGGCATTTAAGCATTTGGCGGAAATTATTCAACCGTATCAAGATAAACCATTTGTGCTTTGTGGTGATTTGAATGTGAGGCATGAAGCGCCAGCGATGAGGGAATTAGATTTTTTGCGTGATTTGACCTATGAAAATGGGGTGAAAAATACACTTTCGGGCTTGAAATTTAATGGTGAGGTGCCATGCGACCATATTATGCCAAACGATAAATTGGAAGCGAAAAATTTTGTGGTACATGAGGGTTATGCTTCGGATCACTTAGGAATTTCGGCTGAGATCGAAATAAAATAAGCTATAGAGTTTTAGGGGGATTTATAGTGTGGGGTAAGAATTATAATGGGATTTTTCTATGAGATTAATCGTGGCAGGGTCTTTTTCGCCGGCAAAAAACTTATTGAGGGCTTTTTTGAAACAGCGGTTATTCGGATCGATTTCGGAGAAAAGTGTGAGGCAGGCGTGTAATTTTTGAGTATTAATGGTACCGAGAATATCGCGGACATTAACATTCTTCTTAGTGGCCTTCATGAGGACTTTGAGGGATTCTTCGAGGCGCGGTTTAAGAATGGGGTGCTCGTAGTAGGCGACCGCTTCATGAAAACTACGAAGGCCAATGCGATTATTGAGTTCGTCCCAACCGTAACCTTTAAGCTGCGGAAAAATGAAGTTAATCCAATAAATATTAGACATGAATTTACGTTGTTTAATACTGTCTAGGAGCCTCTCGTAGGTGGTGTTTTTGATTTTGCCATTATCGTGATAGCAGGCGAAATTTTGATTTTTAAGAAAGCGCTCGAGCTCAATTTCCGGTTCTGGTTTAGGGGTAATTTTTGGGAAGAGATTGAAGAGAGGTTTGA
>CALIXG010000043.1 GCA_938046495.1 uncultured Candidatus Saccharibacteria bacterium
TCTGTGCGTTTATAACCAGTCTTTGGCGCGCGACCTTTCACTTCGAGGCTGGATAAGACCTCGTTTGCTAGTGGCTTGGAATTAGAAGTGTCGGTACTATTCGTGGGATTCGTAGCATTGGATTTATCTGGATTGTTTTGAGCTTCTGTGGGTTCAGCATTACTCACGTTACCACGCTCGTCGGGCTTAATACTTTCACTCTGCTGCTCAGAGTGGACCGGCGTGTAATTATAAGATTTTGGATTTAGCGCCACCGTCAGCAAGAATAGACCCAGCAAGCTTAGGCCGGTTACTACACGTCTTTTGAGTAAGCGTCTATTCTGCATCTAAGTTAAACCTTAATAAATCAATTTTGCTTAAAACGTTTGGCGTATTCCACTACCGAAGCCAAATCTTCGTCTTTAGTAAAATCAGCCGAATCGTCAATTGAAAGCAGGGAATTTAATAATACGCGCGCGTCGAGCAGGCCAGAAATTTTTCCAGCTTCATCCACCACCACAAAAGCTTGCGCATGTGAACGTAGCAAGGTGAAAAGTGCTTCGTAGAGTGGATAATTTTCCGAAAGATAGACGATTTTGCGATCCATAAAAGCCGAAGCTTGATCAGTGTCTTTAATATCAAGCTGGAAGAGTGTCTTGGCGTGTAAAATTCCGCTTAGTTCACCACGGCGATCGACTACGGGAAACTGGCTCTGACCTGATTTATAGAGACCAGAAAGCGTTAGTGGTCCCATATAATCTTCTTCGCCCACGAATTTTAATTCCGCCTTTGGTGTCATAATATCGGAAACTTTTTTACTATCAAAACTCATCACTTTGCCAAGAGTTTCTTTTTGACTAGCTGAAAGTACCGAGCTTGGCATTTTATTAATTAACCAAACAAAATCTTCCGTAGTCTCCGGGATGAATACTTCTGGCATAGCAACCGCTTTTGTTTCGGCGGTACCGATGTAATAATTGGTATTCTTCAGATAATCCGTCGCCTCTTCGCGTCTAGTTAAGGTCTCTTCAGTTTTCTCATGATTAACCATACCGTCGCCATCTGTGTCGGTAGCGCGAGTTGCTTCGAGTTCAGCATTTGAAAAATGATTATTGATTAGGCCAGCTCCACCAAATTGACTGAGCGTGCTTGTCTCGTGTCTGATTTCTGTCGACTCGTTTTCTGCTTTATTAAATTTACGATCGAAAAATCCGCGCTTCATCGGCCCCTCGAAGGAATCCGCTTCTTCATCCCCGTCTTTGCGGCTCAAAAATTGTTTAATCGCACCGAAAAAGGCGGCTAATTTCACACCAATTTTTTCAAACCAAACTTTTAATCCATGGGAAGATTCTTCACCACTGAATACTCCAGTTGCGTTTTCTTGTTTGCCGTTAAAATCGGTCCTATCTTCTGTTATATCTGTCATATTCGCCTCTGACACGGCTCCTCCTTTAGTCTAAAATATTACAACTTAGACAAAATATGCTAATATTTATATTATACAAAAAATCTACCAAAAGTAGAAATTAGGAGGAAAATGCAAAAACTGATTTATGGACTTTTAGGGGTGCTAGCTGTGGGATTCTTGTGGCTTTGTGGTAATGCCATTTCTTCAAATCTTGCTTATGATAATTGGATTAAGGGTCTTGATACAAATAAATATATCGCCGCCGACGAACGTAACGGTAATATGGGCGATAATTACGAAGGCAATAAGGATGCTAAGGTTATTATCTCTGAATATGCCGACTATCAGTGTCCATTCTGTTCCACGGTTTTTCCATATCTCTCGGATATCGTGAAAGAATATGATGGTCAAGTTGGTCTAGTTTTTCGCTCTTATATCTTAAGTTATCATCAAAACGGCACCGCCGCGGCTTCGGCTGCTAATGCCGCCGCCCTCCAGGGCTACTGGGAGCCATACGCTAAGAAACTTTTTAAGGAACAATCGAACTGGGAATCTCTTTCTGCCTCTGATCGCGACAATCACTTCCGTGAATACTTCGTCGAAGTTACCGAAGGTAAGGGTGATACCGAAAAATTCCTTAAAGATATGAATTCTGACGCGGTGAAGCAAAAAATCAAAGCCGATATGGCCATCTCGAAGCGTCTTGGCGTTAATGAAACCCCAACCATCTATATTAATGGCAAGGCCTTCGAGCTTCCCTCCGCCAAGGAAAAAGAATTTAAGGAAAAGCTCCGTGAAGCAATTAATCAAGAGCTAAAATCTTAGTTTAGGCATATACTAGTAATATGAACCACAATTTTGATCCGGATTACCTGGCTGCTAATCACCCACCCACCTTTTTCTTTTACGATTTGGAGACTTCGGGTATCAATCCGCGCGAGGATCGCATCATGCAGTTTGCTGGTCAGCGCACTGATTTGGAATTTAATCCCATTGGTGATCCAGTTAATCTCTTCGTGCGTCTCGATGAGGATACTTTGCCTAGCCCCTACGCTATTGTGACGACTAATATCACCCCGAATGATACGCGTATGGATGGTCTTTCTGAGCCTGAGCTTTGCAAAATCCTGCAGGAAGAAATTTTCACTCCGAATACTATTATTTGTGGTTTTAACTCTGTGCGCTTTGATGATGAATTTATCCGCTATCTATTTTGGCGCAATTTCTATGATCCATACACTTGGCAATATCTCGATGGTCGTAGTAAATTCGATATTTTGGATGCCGTTCGTATGGTACGCGCGCTGCGTCCTGAGGGAATTAATTGGCCAGTTGCCATAGATCCTAAGGCTGGTGAGAAAAAACCGACCAACCGACTCGAGCTCCTTACTGCCTTAAACGGTATTACGCACGAACATGCCCACGATGCGCTTTCGGATATTTATGCCACAATTGCCGTAGCGAAAATTATTCATGAAAAGCAGCCGAAACTACTAGATTTTCTCTTAAAATTACGTGACAAAAAACAGCTCCTGCGTTTTCTTAATGCCACCAATCTTTCCGTCGATTCCGCCACGCCTTTTGTCTACACTAGCGGTCATTATTCGAGCAAAACCAATCACACCACGGTAGCGGTGCCAATTGCCCCTGGGAAAAACCAAAATATCATAGTCTTCGATTTGCGCTACAACGTCGAGGATATTTTGCAGGCCGAAAAGGAATTTAAATCTGAAGAAAAAGTCAGTCGATCCGGTAAAAAATATCAAACTTGGTTTGATTTCTCGAAATATGTCAAAGAACTAACTCCGAGTAAATGCCCGGCGGTCGCGCCACTCTCGGTTCTAGATGTGGAGAGTACCGAATCCAGTTCGAATGGGGTCGAGGAATTTCCAGTCGGTACCACCGGCTGGCAGAAAATTAAGCTCGAAAAATCTCAGATGGAAAAGAATCTCGAGACCTTAAAAAACCACCCAGAATTCATTGAGCGAATGTGTGAATTATTCACTCGTGAGCGTAATTTTGATAAGCTCGAGGAGGCCGAAGCGAGGCTTTATGATGGTTTCTTAAATAATGAAGATAGAAGACAAGCCTCTATGGTGCCAAATCTTCGCGCTAATGAGCTGGCTGATTTTCATCCACTTTTTCAGGATGAGCGTCTCGATTCATTACTACTTAATTACAAAGGCCGTAATTTTCCAAACTCCCTCAGTCAGGATGAAATCGCGAAATTTGAAAAATACCGTGCCGTTAGAATTGCCCGTCAGACTCCTAGCTTTATCCAAGCGATGAATGATCTATTGAAACATTATCAAACCACCGGCGAAACTGCCGACGGCCGCAAAATTCTCGACTCCACCCTCGAAGATCTCAAAATGTGGTTTGAATTGGTTTCTTAAATAGGGCTTAACTTGATTCATTATTCAAGACGTTTATGCTAAAATAGAACCATGAATCGCCAAAAATCATATTTTTTCAATTATTTTTTGTGGAAAAATATTTTCCTCATAAGTACTAGTTTATGCTCGGTATTTCTGGTCTTAAATTTTAATTCGAACCCAGTTTCAGCTGCATATATTCCCACGCTTTCCGCATCCGTGAATAACATGAACCTCCAAATAAATGGCAACCAAGTAATCAATTCTGCAAGTCAAACTAAAGAAATCCCATTATCTCTAACCGTGAATACCAATAATAAGACTGGCTACACTATCACCCTCAATTCGGAAACCGATGAAAATGCTCTAGTTAATGCTAATTCAGCCACCAATGCTAAGATCGATTCGATCTCAGCTTCAAGTTCATTAAATAATTTTTCGAACAATACTTGGGGTGTAAAATTCGGTACCAACGCGAATTTCTCACCAATCCCAAAACTCACCGCACCAACTAATATTGCACAAACTACCACAAAAACTAACGGCAACGAAATAAGTAATATAAATCTAGGATTAAAACTAGGAAATAACCTAGAGAGTGGCAGTTATAAAAACAAACTTATCTTTTCTATCCTAACCAATCGATATGACTCAATCGCCAAAATGACTACAGGCTATGACTTCAATGAAAAATTAAAATCACTTGAAACTACCACCAATAAAATCGAGCATTTTAAGAAAAGCACTACTGCACCAGCTGTGACTATGAATGCGATAAATATTGAAGCTCCAGAATCTGATTGTGAAATTAAGCTATGGCTTAATCCGACCGACAAAACCGCTTATTATTATGCAGAACCAGAAAAAGTGTATTTGAATGAAGATAGTAGTGAGATGTTTTATTATCGACCTTTTCCTGAAGGTATTAAAGATATTAAGGATTTAGATCTTTCTAATTTCAATACCTCGAAGGTAACAAATATGAGCTATATGTTCTCGCTCTCAGATATATATACGCCCGATGATAAACTAGAAAAAATATATGTGAACAATGATTTTGATACATCTAAACTTGTAGAATTTTCATATATGTTTAAACACCGCAAAAAGCTCCGTGGTGGTGCCGGTTCCTTCCTCGCCGACCCATCCACCGCTAATAAAACCTGGCTCCGCGTGGATCGTCCGGGGGTGCAGGGCTACTTCACCAGGAAGCCATAGGTAATCCGCGTAGAACCCTATGCTCCATCTTTTTATATTACATTTTATCTAATACATCAAAAATAGCCCATTTTTGGGCTTTTTCCGAGAAAGAATTATCCCCGGATCTAAGACCCGGGGATATTGGTTGATAGTTACAAGGTGCGAGCCAGTTTATAGCGACGGCACGCTTTATTACTTAGCTAGGGGGGGATGGTAGGTTCAGGTTTTCAGCATTCCTTGCGATGGAATAGCTCCCAACCTTGTCCGATAGACGGGCAAGATCTGGTTCCGGTCAGTCCAGCTTTGCCGAAGAAAGCTTCCTCGATACCGTTCTGGATCTCGGCTACCCGCTCGAGCTGCGCTTCTGTCAGCGTTTCTGGTCGATAGATAACTTGAAACTCGTGAGGCGCTGCCGTATAGGCATGACTCCAATAAATGACCAACTCGCCGGGCATAATCTGATCCCAGACATGATCTCCCTCATATGACTGGTGATACCTCTTATAATTACTTACGCAAACTGAAGTATCAACCGAATCGCATTCGCGATCCATGCCTTTAGGGGTGATTACCCAAGCTTTACCGGCATTTGTGGTGCCAGAACGGTGCCAGAGGCGGATATTACTCGGCAACCCGAGAGCTTTCGCTTCTTCCTGAGCCTTCTTGAGGCGCTCGGCAGCTTCTTCGGCTTCACGCTTCTCTCGAATCTCTGTTTCTTTTGACTCGAGCATTGCGATACAGGACTTCAGGCCATCCTCGCTATAGGCAAATTCGTGTTTGGATTCCTCGTGATAGGTATGATAGTTCCAATACCTTTCATAAGGTTCGAACACTTTCGCCTTTTCGGAAGAGGTTGTTTCCATGTGCCAGCCGATTCCGACGAATCTAGCCTCAAGGGCCAAGAATTTCGGCTTGAATTCGGCTTTCGCCTGGCGAAATTCTTCTTCGGCCGCTAACTTAGCCTTGTAGGCTTTGTCATTGGATTCGGAAGTTTCTCTCTGGAGCTTAGTGTGCTTCTCGCGATAAGCTTTCGCTCTGCGCTCAAATTCCGCTGTGTGATCCACCTTTGTTTCGCCATCAACTTCGTCGATATGCAAAACTCTGAAAAAACCGACCGGCACAACCCAGAAGTCACTACCAGCTCCGCCACCGTTGCTAGAAGCTCTGCGGAAATACTTTATTCCTTCGATAGCATTTGCTTCATCGGAGTAGGTTCCGCGATGACTGTTGAAGCATCCACCCCAGGAAACGCGCACCAATAAGTCCTTAGCGAACTCGGGGTTCTTCGGGCGGAAGCAGACTCCGCCTTTTTTGCTACGCCAGAAGTCGCCAAACATGAACTCGGCGTCGCCGTCGAAGTCCATGTTCATGCTGTCAGTAACCTCGTGGTCACTACTGTAGTGAAGTGGGTTGATGGGTTTCCCGTTGGCGTCGAGTTCTGCCTCTTTGTCAACAATGAATGTGATGTTCGGGCAGTATTTGCCAAAGATATTGACCAGAAAACCAGTCTCCGTCTCATAGCAGGTCTCTCCGAACATTTCGCGTGCCTCAACGATTGTCATAGTCTTTTTCATGATGTTTTCCTTTCTTCCCTAGGGGAAAAGCCAATGTCTTGTAAGATTAAGAAGTTTTTCCTCACATTGGCAGCTCCTGCTCCTTTTGAGCAGCATTAAACCTGCTATAGCTAGTAGGTTCGACGCTGTTCAAAAGACAACAGAATGAAAATATCACGAAATCGATATTCCTAGCTAATTGTTAATTATTCTGAATTTGAGCTGCTTTTCTCAAATTCATGCTTATATTACAGCACACTTTACCATAATTGTCAATATGCTACCCCTGTAAAGAAAAAATAAGCGTAATGACTAACAGATATGGCAAACGGTCGGATTTCTCCGACCGTTTTATATGGAATTAGGGGGGGTGTATTATTGATTGTTAGTCGTTCACTGCTTTTTCCGCAAGAGTGATAGCATCCTCTTTGGTTTTAGCTACGGCGAAGAATCCAGCCGCATGACAGAAAACAGCCGTTTCTACGCCAGAGACTTTTTTAAATTTCTCATCCCTAAGTCCATGCCATTCCTCGGGAAAAGGCTTCCTCTGAGCCATCATATCGTCAATTGCCGGCGGAATTGCCTGTACATTCCAATTTCCATCGACCGCCGGAAAAACTGCGTACAGAAGATTAGCGGCTTTCGGGTTATCGGAAGTAAGGACGGCTTCTAGCCACCCGCCGATAAACTTATCCATGATGATAACAGCGCCTTTCGTGACCTCGATCTGTTCCTTAATCAATTTTTGTCCACGAATTGAAGAAATAGCGATTTTTACCTCACGTTCCAATATTATGCTCGCAATATTGCAAGCACTTACGAAGCACGAATCTGTGTCTTCATCCTCATCCCAGAGAGCATTGTAGGCCGAAATGACCGAGGAAACTGACATTGAGTCGCCTTTTTCGCCTTGTCCATTATCCCTTGCGTCGATACCTCTAATGAGGGCATTATCGACATAAGATACGACCTCGAGCGCCATCTCGTTGTCTACCCCCTTAGCCTCGCCCAATTTCTTGACGATTTCCATTCCATACTCACGCCAGATTAAGCCGGCAGAAGCATAGATGATTCCGTCAGGGCGAACTTCAGAGAAGCCTTTTTGATGATGATCAAAGCGTTTCCGGACAGGATCAAATTCGCCACCAACATCGTACACGATAGTGTCCGTATTGTTGATGATGTTCTGATCTCTAGTCCTATAAAGCTCCACGGGGAACAGAACGGCGAGCATCGCCGTTGCAAATACTTCGTCCGCATGATGTGGAGCGGTGTGAGTAATCGCATTGACAACTTCAGAGTAAGTTTTGTGAACTCGTACCATAGTTTACACCTCCCTAATTGATAATGTACGAAACACGATAGTTCGATTTATTATGGATAGCATACATTATCATTTTTGTCAATTAGAACTTATGCTTTCACCTCTGTTGTAGTAGGTTTCTTAATCTATTAACTAGTAAGGCTAAATCAGTTTTCATTTGTTCAGGAATCTGCTTCTTCTCTATGGTTTTTAAGAATTCAACATAAAACCACAACTCATCATCTTTACTGGCATTGAATTTCTGCCAAACATTATCGCCGATTCTCTTATATTCCTCTAGAATATCTGTTAAGTTGTGAATTTTGTCAGCGGTAGAAACGATTAATGGCTTCTCATCCTCTATACCATCTAGGTGCGCTAAATAGCTATTTTTACGCTCAATCCAGGGTTTTTCTGGCTCGCCAGCAATTTTGTCCTCAGAAACATTTTTTACAATTTCAACTATTTCGTTGCCGAAATCATTCCTCATATCGTTTTCGGAATATATCGTAGGCTCTACATCCTCTAAAATATCGTGTAGAATACTCGCCACTATAGTGTCTTCGTCAGCCGTATATTCTGAAACGATCATCGCTACTGCAACTGGATGCGAAATGTAAGGGATATCCGTACCTTTTCTTGTCTGATTGCGATGCGCTTTGGACGCAACCTTTAGAGCCAGATTAATCTTATCACTAATCATTAGATAACCTTACCTAGATCTTCTTTGTTTGCTGCCCAAGCCACGGTAGAACCTTCGCCTGGCTGGAATGCGGCAATACCCGCAACTTTGCCCTTATAACCAGAAGCAATAGAAGCCTTGAGCCAGTTCGGGCCTTGCGTAGAGATTACTACTATGGCATTCTCTGGGAGCTGAGGGACAGTCATCGTTTCTAGATCCGCAGGAGAAATTGGATTATTTGAAGCGTGAGCTGTATTATGTACAACATAAATTGGTTTGCCTTCCATTTCGCCTTGCTGCTGTGGTTTGGTCCACCATTTAGTAGCTAGCTCCTCAGCCTCTGGGAGCTTCTTTACGGGAATGTAGCCATCTGGACCACGCAAGCGCACATCATTACTTCCAGCATCTTCAAAGGCTAATGCTAGCGCTATAGCTTCCCAGGAGTTAACCGGGCCATTTAGCCATGCAGGTTGTCCATCGAAATCGAGAGCTTTTTCGTAAATTTGCGGAATGGCCGAGCGCAAAATTTGTTTATTTTGCACCTGTTTCTGCTGTCCATCTCTGGTAGTAATAGTTCGTTCGATAGTTTCGTTTGGTAAATCTTTAAATACTTCTGGGATAAATACTTCAAAAGGATTGGCGTTTTCACCCTCGTGGGCTTCTTTGTAGGCAATATTACCCTCTACTAGGCCAGATATTAAACCTGCGACCTGTTTAATGGTTTCTCTATCAGCTGCCGGTTCGCCACGCTCCAGATGATGTACTGAGCTTACAATATGGCTCTTTTCTGGCTCCATTGGGCGCTGAACATCGTGATTGCCCTGATAGTGGCTATGGAGTTTAGCTATAACTTCTATATTGTTTCCTTCAAAAAAATCACGCCATTCTGCTACTTTTGACAAGTCGCCAGCAAGAATGATAGCGTGAGTTGCGCCCTCAATCATCTCGGCATTTTCTTCACTCGTCCGGCCACCAACATCAATAATCATTAGTGGACCTTCCCAGTCGTGGATCTTCTTTTTACGATCCGCTACAAATTCAGGAGTAAATTTACCTTTCTGACGGAATTTTATTACTTCCGGATCGTCATAGTGACGCTGAAGCCATGGACCCTCGCCATCCGGTGCGGCACTGAATGAGAAGGTATTGTCCTTATCGAGGTTCCGAGTTAATGCTTCAATAAATACTGATTTGCCAGAGTGTGGTGGACCGCCAATAACAATCTTAATGCCTTTTTTAAGTTTTTCTTGGCGCTCCGCCAAACTCTCCGCCGTGTCCATGGTTGGAATTTCTTCGACTATCGTTTCTGAAGATGTATCTTCTTCCGTATCTTCTGCGGAATTTATTGATTCTAACGCCCTCTGACCTAATTCTTGCATTGGAGCTATATCTGGTTGTTCGATGTTTTCTTGCCGATCTTCTGTCGTCGCCTCAAATCGAGACCATTCTGCTCCACCGGAACTGGGGAATGACTCATTCATTTCAAATATCCTTTTTGTTAAGTATTACCTAATAAAATCATACCATATAAAAGGTATTTTTCAGACAAAGGGAAAGCCCGGATATTTATCCGGGCTGTGATAGTTTCCCCAATATTTAGTTGTAAGGGGGGGAGCAGAGCTCTTTTTTGGTCGGCGTTTGTTGCGGATTGTCCGCTTGAAGCTAAGGGAGAACCTTAAAACTTTTATTTTACGCTTTCCTTAGGAGATGCTCGTCATTGAGCTGCTTTAGACGAGGGCGAACCTCTTGCAGCCGATAATGCGACCGGAGTCGTCGCGCACGGGGTCGGCGGTGATCACCAAATCGCTCGTCGTGCGACCTTCCGCCTTAGCGGCATTGGCCGTGATCACGCTCACGATGTAGTAGATTCCGTCTTCCGGTGCCGGTAGATCTTCGGTAGCACCGAACTTCATCGAAACGAGTTCGATTCCGTCCAGTTCGCCAACGTGTTCCGCCGTCTGAGAAGCGCGTGCGATACCCTCGGAAGGGAACGCGGCCTTGACGGTGCCGTCCTCGTTAATGATAGATACGGTATGTGGCGTCAAATTCTTGATTGTTGCCATATAGGCTCCTTTCTAGCGGCTTCGGCCGCTCTGGAAATTTTCCGAATCGGTCGAATACCGCCCTGACACCAAGCTCTCTTTTCGCAAGGTGGGGTGGCTGAATATAATAGGCTCAATAGCTTTTACCCATTGTATTATATTCACTCATTCCACCTTGTGGTTGAGATCCTTACATCTTCATATTGGTCTTAATGTTCTTAAGCTTTTCGATTGACTGTTTTCCTTTCTCAAGCTTACGACACATATAATAACACAAGCACTTTATTTTGTCAATATTAGTTACCATATTTTCGTAAAAAATCTAGTCTTTCGTTAAGATTCAGGACCTTAACGGAAGTATTGACAAAATATACTAAAAATGATATTATAGAAAAGTCACTAGTTAACTCTTTTGATGTAACTTGCAAAATTGGTGAAAAATTATTTTCCAATTTGCTACACGTTTACTTTTGCCATAAGAATAGGAGGGAATTAATTATGGAAAATGAACTCAGAAGCAAAATCAAGAAAACTGTAATCTCGTTTTCAATATTACTTTCAGCAGCCATGGTTATATATTCATCATTATACTGCCTAATTACTGCATCTATCCACGCAAGAGATTATCCAGCATTTATCGCTTTTTTCGTGGCCGGTGTACTTGCAATCTTCATTGGTTGCGCGATGTATTTTTGTAACGACTAATTATTTTTTCACCTGCCTTCTCCGAAAGGAGGGGCATTTTTTGACTGTTACATTTTTGCACTTGAGATATTAACTCAAGCGCCATCTCGACAAAACGCTAATTTTTTGTTATAATACCTGATTGATTTAAGTATGGAAAATGGGACTAAAAACGTGGAAGAAACAACAAAAAATAAGGGTCTACTCTCTCCGGGCGGTAAAGCGCTTTTGAAGGATAATCCAGACAACTACATCAAGATTCGTGGTGCCAGGCAGAATAATCTTAAGAACATCGATCTCGATATCCCACGCGATAAACTAGTGGTGATTACCGGGCTTTCTGGTTCTGGTAAATCCAGCCTCGCCTTCGACACGATTTACGCTGAAGGTCAGCGTCGTTATGTTGAGTCACTCTCCTCTTATGCGCGTATGTTTCTCGGCGTGATGGATAAGCCGGACTTTGATACGATTACTGGACTTTCGCCAGCTATCTCTATTGATCAAAAGTCTACTTCCAGAAACCCTCGTTCTACTGTCGCTACGGTTACGGAAGTTTATGATTACTTGCGCTTACTTTTTGCGCGTGTCGGTGTGCCGCATTGTCCGATTTGTCACCGCGAAGTATCTAAACGTTCCGTGGAAGATATCGTCAATGAAGTCATGAAGCTTCCGATTGGTTCGAAATTGATGCTACTTGCGCCAATTGTGCAACAGAAAAAAGGTGAATTTCTCCACATCTCTGAGCAATATCTCCAAAAAGGCTTCTCTCGCGTGCGCGTGGATGGCGTAGTCTACGCCCTAGATGAATTCCCAATTCTTGAAAAACAGGAACGTCACGATATTGAATTGGTAGTCGATCGTTTCATCCTGAACCCAGAACTTTATTCCCGCATTTCTAGCTCCATTGAGCAGGCTCTCGAGCTTGGCCAAGGTTTAATCATGCTTCTAAAAATTAATGACAATTCTTCCACGATTGAAGGGAAGAATCTCGGTAAATCTAATACCGAAGTTCTTACTTATTCTCAGCGCTACGCCTGCCCAGTTCACCCAGATGAATTGATTCCAGAACTCGAACCACGTCTTTTTTCCTTCAATGCCCCTCAAGGCGCCTGTCCGACTTGTACTGGTCTTGGTACGCGCATGGAAATCGACCCGAATCTCGTGTTTAATCAAAATCTCACCATTGCCGAAGGTGGTATTCGTCCGTTCAATCGCGTACAGAGTGACTCTTGGTGGCTTAAACGTCTCTCGGCGGTGGCCGCGCGTCATGGTTTTTCCATTCATGTACCAATTCGCGAGCTCACCGAAGAACAAAAACATTTAATCCTTTATGGCACTGGTACTGAAAAATATGAAGTCAAAATTTCTGGCTCCGGCAAGTTTAAGGATGGTGCGACCTATGAATCGATTTACGAAGGCGTCATCCCGACTCTCGAGCGCCGCCACAAGGAAACCGACTCAGATTTTATGCGCAAGGATATTGAACGATTTATGCGCGTACACGAATGTCAAACTTGTCATGGCGCTAGATTGAAGCCGGTGGTGCTTGCCGTCACTATTCATGGCCTCAATATTAATGATTTTTGTAATCTCGATGTCGACGCCATGCTAGATGTTTTGTCGCAGGATCTCGAATTTACCGAGGCAGAGGCTTTAATTGCGCGTCCAATCCTCAAAGTTATTCGAGAGCGTGTTAAATTCATGCAGGACGTCGGTCTAGGTTATCTGGAACTTAGTCGTGCGGCCAATACTCTCTCTGGTGGGGAAGCTCAACGCATTCGCTTGGCTACCCAAATCGGTTCTGGTCTCCAGGGGGTACTTTATGTGCTCGATGAACCGTCGATCGGTCTACACCAACGTGATAACGATAAGCTTATTTCGACCTTGAGACATCTGCGTGACCTTAGGAATACCGTGCTAGTCGTCGAGCATGATGAAGATACCATGATGAGTGCGGACTATTTGATTGATATTGGTCCTGGGGCTGGTACACGCGGTGGTCAGGTGATTTCCGCTGGTACACCAGAGGAAATTGCGAACGATTCAGGTTCACTCACTGGTAAATATTTATCCGGTGCCAAGAAAATCCCTGTGCCGAAAACTCGTCGCAAGCCGAAGCTTAATCAATATCTCACCGTGGTCGGCGCCAGGGAAAATAACCTAAAAAATCTTACCGTCAAATTCCCCCTAGGCGTGATGACCGTGGTTTCTGGCGTCTCGGGTTCTGGTAAGTCCACTTTGGTTAATGAAATCTTGGCTAACGAATTACTCGCCCGTCTTCATCGTGCCCAAACCGTAGCTGGCGAACATGAACGTATTGATGGTATCGATAATCTCGATAAATGCATCGTGATCGACCAGAGTCCAATCGGTCGTACGCCACGCTCGAACCCAGCCACCTATACCGGTGTCTTTACCGCCATCCGTGAACTTTTTGCCGCTCAACCAGAAGCAGAGATTCGTGGTTATAAGGCCGGTCGTTTCTCCTTTAATGTCAAGGGCGGTCGCTGTGAAACCTGCCAAGGTGACGGCGTGAATAAGATTGAAATGCACTTCCTGCCAGATGTTTATGTGACTTGTCCGACCTGTCATGGTAAGCGCTATAATCGTGAGGCCCTCGAGGTAAAATATAAGGGTAAGGATATTTCTGATGTCTTAAATATGACCATCGATGAGGCGGTGGAGTTCTTCGAAAATATTCCTGCTATCGCTAATAAACTGAAGACTATTCAAGAGGTTGGTCTCGGTTATATTCGTCTCGGTCAATCTGCCACTACCTTCTCGGGTGGCGAAGCTCAACGTATTAAGATTGCTACTGAACTTTCTCGTCGTTCGACCGGTAAAACTCTCTATATTTTGGACGAGCCGACCACTGGTCTGCATACCGATGATGTGAATCGCCTCTTGAAAATTCTAGATCGCTTGGTTGCTGGCGGTAATACCATGGTTATTATTGAGCATAATCTACATGTGATTAAAAGCGCCGACTGGATTATCGATATGGGCCCAGAAGGTGGCCAACATGGTGGTCAGATTATCGCCGAGGGTACGCCAGAAGAAATCGCCAAAAATGATCAAACCCCTACCGGTGTTTATCTCCGTGAGTTTCTCAAATAAAAACCGCCTTCAGCCTAATTATTGCGGCGTTATAAAATCCCTAGTCAGACTAGGGATTTTCTAATAATTGGAGCTTATTCGGTTTGTTATCTTATTTACTTATTCGTAGGTTATCTTATCTTATCGCTAAGGCTTCGCGTAGCTTATCGGATAATTGATTAATTTTCAGGGTTTTATTGGCTTTTGAATTTTCGACATTAATTTTGGCTAGCATCAACGCTCGCTGTAAATTCCAGTCTGTAATTAGTGCCGAGAAAATTGTGCCCGCAATAATCGTTGCGGCGACGTCACGCGTCACTTTTATGTCCTTATTTCGAAAATCTTCCTTAAAAACCCCAGCCAGGATTTGGTTTTCTGTTATATAAATTAGCTTCAAAGTCGAAAGCGTACCTAAAATTTGTTTCACTCGCATCATTTGCGATTTTTCGCCCATCACGAGAACAATCTCCGCTCGCTGTAAGAGACGATAAAAAGTCGTCAAATTAGTCCTGGAGAGGTTAGGCGCATTCAATAATTTTGGCAGCTCCGAGCGATCAAAACACCAAGCTAGCTTAGTCTTTGGATGCGTCTCGAGATAATCCAAAATCGTCTTAATCTGTACGTTATTTAATTCCGCCGACCAATCGATGTAAATGTAATCAAATTTAGCCGTACGCTTTTCTAAAATTTTGCCATTAAAATCACATTGCTTGACAAATTCTGGCGCCAAGCTGATGTAGCTATTTTTCGAAAGCAAAATATATTGAAAATCATCACAAGTTTCGGGATTTTCCGGACTAAAAGCCGTCTCGGTTTCAATCCGAAAGTTTGAAATTACTTCATTTACAAGTTTCTGGCCAGTCATGATACTGAAGCGATCGTTATAATATTTTTCGCCGCCGTCATAAACCAAATCCAGGTGCGCATTCTGGTTTTTGTCCAGTTCAAAATTTTTGGCATCCAGAGAAAGATAAACGTTTTTAATGTTTTTACCAATAATTAATACTTTCATCTTTTTCTCCACCTCTTTAAATTCACCGTCTTTTAAGTTTTATTATTTTAATAATAAGCTATTTCGTTATTGTTTATATTAAAAGTTTTTATTTGATTGTTTTGTTTAACTTTCCCATCAGCGTGTAAATTTATAATTTGACCATTTTTTACCATTACTGTAGCATGCTGATAAATATTATTATTTAATACTTCTCCATCAATCATAGATTTAATTTTCTTATCTACTTTTTCTTTATATTGGTTAAATTCAGGCATATCATTTGTAATTGCTTTGCCCATAGCATATTCAGATTTGGCATGGTTCCATTTTTGATATTCTTCTTCAGTCATACATTCATCTATATACCACTCTTTGTCTGTAGTTGGCATTTTGTTTTCGTCAAGAACTAAACATTCATCTACTAATTTTTCAAAGTTTCCTTCTTTAATCATCCTATCTCGATTCGCTTTTCTTCTTTCTTCATCTACCAACCATTCCGGTTTTTCATAAGAAATTTTATCTGGATTAACGTCTTTACCATCATTCAAATCTCTTAAAAATTCTCTTTCTTTAGAAATTTCTTCTGCTTTTTGAGGATTTGTTATAGATGTATACATATCTTTTAATGACACAATACTGTTAGTAAGGAATGCTCTTACATGATAATTTGTTGTTGCTAAAACTACTGTTCCCCCAATTAAAGAAAATAATAATATTGATATAATGATAAACTTTTTTAATTTAGATTTCTTTTTCATGATAAACTCCTTGTTAGCCAATTGTTAGTTAATCATTATTTCATTTTGCCAATAATTAATACTTTCATCTTTTCTCCACTTCCTTAAATCCACCATTCTTTAAGATTTCTAGTGTGTATCGCCCAAATTCAATGCGATGTAATTTTACGACCTTGTATCCCAACGCTAGGAAAGTGCGGCGAATTTGACGGTTCCTACCCTCGCTCATTTCTACTAAGAATGTGCAACCACTCGGGTCAGACTCCTCTTTTTTAAGAAACAATTTGCTTTTACCATCTGGTAAATCGATGCCCATATCGGAAATCATTTGTTGATGTAGCGGTGCGAGTGGGCGATTTAGCCTTACGATGTAGCTTTTGATTTTGAAAAATTTTGGATGGGTCATCGAAAAAGCGAAATCGCCGTCGTTGGTTAATAAAATTAATCCCGAACTATCTTTGTCGAGTCTCCCCACAGTTTTTAGATTTTGATATTTTTCGGGTAAAAGTTCAAAAAGGGTCGGCGTCTCGCCCTGGCGCTTTTTAGAGCAAACATATCCCACGGGCTTATTTAGGATTAGATAAGTAAAACCTTTACGCTCTTCAATTTTTTGACCATCCAAAAAGATTTCATCGCGTGTTTCATCAAATCGACGACCTAGTACGGCGACTTCTTGGTTGATTTTTACGCGGCCATCCGCGATGAGGTTATCGGCTTCGCGGCGCGAAACACCGGTTTGTTCAGCTAAAAATTTATTTAATCTATACATTACCTAGAAATGGATTAGAATTATTGACTGGTGACTGAACTGGCACAACTGGCTGAGTTTGAACTGGCTGAGCTTGGGTGGCTGGCTGCGTCGGAGTGATCGGTTGAGCTTGCGTAGCTGGTTGTGCGGACACGAAAGGTTGAGCTGATGCAACGGGCTGTGCAGGAGTCTGCACTGGAGTTTCGGCCGGCGAGACTGATTGTGCTGGTGTTGCGACTGGGGCCTGTGCTGGCGCAGCCGCGAATTGCGTCATCATATTCTCTGTGGTTGGAGCGGTTTCTGTAGTAGCCGGTGTGCTATTTGCATCATTTAAGACTTCATGAACGGCATTCACTACATCCTCAATACCGACTTGGGATTTCACGAGGAAACGGTCTGCACCAAGCGATTCACCACGGGCTTTTTGATCATCCGCCGAAAGCGCGGTCATCATAATGACCTTGATATTGGCGGTTTCTGGCGTCGAACGCAAAATATCAAGCATGTCAAAACCTGAAATTTTTGGCATCATCACGTCGGAAATGATTAAATCTGGGCGTTCTTTTACTGCTAGAGCAAGAGCCGCTTCGCCGTCACCAGCCGAGGCAATTTCATAACCTTCCGCCGTTAATCTAATTCCGTAAATCTCGCGTAAGCTTTGGTCGTCTTCAACTAATAAAATTTTTGTCATCTTCTCTCCTTACTTATTTAAGATGTTTGGGTTAGTTGGCATGATTGGTGGGTTAGGCATAGCGGGGTTAATTGGTGTAGCTGAGGTCGGGTTAGGATTGGCTGGTGTAATCGGAGTCGAGACTGGATTGACTGTTGCAGCTTGGGTCGGGGCGGGGTTGGCCAGCGTGGTTGCTACGCTTTGTGCATTTGGTGTGGTTGGCGAAGCTGGTGTGTTTTGAGCTGGAGTAGCGCTGTTCTGTAGAAATGGATTGGACTGTATAACTGGTGCCGCAGGAATCATCGGAGCTGCGGGTGCGGATGATGCGGCTGGCTCAGTTGGAGCTGATATGGCTGATTCAGTTGGAGTTGGCGCTGGCATCTGAGTTGGTGTAGCCGACACCGTTGGTGTCTGTGTTGGCGCTGGCGCCTGAGTTGGCATAGCCGACACTGTTTGTGCTTGCACAGGTGCTTCGGTTTGAATCGGCGTATTCATTGTTGTTGATACTGGCGCTACTGCTGGGGCTGGCGTAGTCGTCTCAGTCGGGAACTGCATTGGCGCCGGAGCTTGGTTTTCACTAGGCTCGGAGACGCTAGGAGTAGATATATTAGGAGTAGAAGCAACAGAATTTTGTGGCGTCATCGCCTGAGTATTGGCTTCGATTTGTTTGCGGCGCAAATATTCTTCGTAGGTGAGACGAGGGAAAGCTACATAAAAAGTCGAGCCTTCACCAAAGGTGCTCTCCACCCAAGTTGATCCGCTCATCGCTTCCACACGTTCCTTCACGATATAGAGACCTAGCCCCGTTCCGCCAATCGTACGAGTTTCTGAATTATCCGCGCGATAGAATTTTTGGAACACGTGTTTGCTGTCTTCTGGAGAAATACCAATACCAGTATCCGTTACATTAATCAAAACACGGTCACCATCGCCGCGCACATTTACCCAAATTCCACCCCCGTTATTAGTGTATTTGATGGCGTTTTCGATCAGGTTATTAATAATCTCACGCAAAAAATCCACATCGACCGCCGCAAAAACTTCTTGATTAATTACGCGTCCGCCGTTCATATTGGCGGAAGAGGAGGAGCCAAAAGTAAAATGAATATCTTTTTCGCTCATCTTAGGAATTTGACCTTCGGCAATCGAGCGGACTGTCGAAGTTACCTCAATCGGTGTGAGGTGCGCTTTAATTCTTTTATCATCAAGTTTCGTCACATCGAGAAGATCTCTGAATAATTTACCGAGATGCTGAGATGATTTCTTCGCTTCTTCTAGGTATTTTTTCGCACGTTCGTCAATCGTGGCGGTTTTTGGATTCAGAGCCAAACCAAGATACCCTTCGATGGAAGCTACTGGTGTGCGCATTTCGTGAGAAGCCGTCGAAATAAATTCGGCTTGCTCACTCTCAGCCTCAAGTTCGGAAGTAATATCATAAAAAGTTACAATGCGTTCATTTTTGGGTGAATGTGCCGTAATAACTTTGAACGCCACGGGCTTTTTCTGACCTTGCAAATTAACTAAAAAATATCCGCGCGTGGTGTAATTTTGGCCGTTATTCACCGCATAGAAAACCAAGTTATTTTGCGCTGGAATCGCCACGCCTTGTCCATTTTCTAATTTTAAAATATCTTCTAATTTAGCCCCTAAGAAGTTTTGCGCCATTTGTCCGCCCAGTAAACTTACCGCTGCTGGATTGATATATTCAATTACTCCCGTCGGCAACACAATAATTACGCCACTATCAGTCGTATTTAGTACTAGATTGGCTAAAATTTCTGCACTCTCCGCACCAGCCACGGCGCCACCAGCACTATTTACGCCTGCCTGTGCGCCCGGTCCTTTTTTAATAAAATCAAAGATACTCATTAAGCTTATTTTAGCATAAACTTATTGGTTCAGTGCAAATATATGTTAAAATCGATGTATGAATAAGGACACTTTTTACATCGAGCCCGAGGATGATATTACTGATATTATCAACCATATCAAAGCTTCCAAACAGAAAATTATTGCACTTGTTCCACCGAAAAAGTTGAACGTTTTGCGTAGTTCTATTAATCTCAAATTAATTGCTCGCACTGCAAAAATACACGACAAGGCCATCGTGGTGGTCACTACTGATCCGACCCTCATGAAGATGGCGGCGCTTTCAAGTCTGCCATTTGCCAAGAATTTGAATTCGCGCCCGACCTTGCCTTCTGAATTTAACGAAGCGGATCTGGAATATCCAGCCAAGGCTAAGAAAGTAAGTCCGAGCGATGAAATCGAAATTAACGAAAAAGCTGCGCCAGCTAGTAGTGTTTCTCGTGTCCACACTACTAATGAGACTGCTGCTTCCCGTACTAATTCCACCACGACTTTAGCCAAGAATTCAACCATTAATCTGGATTCCGAGGAAGTCGCGAAGAATTCTGAAGATGAAGAAGCGGATAGTCAGCCCAAAAAGATTCTCACTCTCGATTCATTGAAAAACCGTATCATTATTGGTGTAGTGGCCGCGGTCCTTTTGATCGGAAGCTTCATCTGGGCTTTTATCTTGGCACCTGCCGCTAAGATTTCCGTCAAAATTAAGACTATTGCCGAGAATTTCTCCGAAAATGTTTCTTTTGTGGCTGATGCTAAACAAGCTGTCTCGAAAGATGGTAAATTCTTCCTCGAAACCGCCAGTCTCGAGAAGAATTCTGAAGTTGAATTTGAGGCCACTGGCGAGAAAAATGTTGGAGATAAGGCTACCGGTGAATTGCGTCTCATCGCTACCTTCGATATGTCGACTACTACTGCTACCGCCTCTAGGCCAGATGTTGCAACTGTTCCTCAAGGTTCCGCTTTTGCTTACCGTAATCTCAATTTCTTAACCAACCAAGAGGTAAAAATTTCTTGGGATGGCTCAATCTCGAATTGTGATGCTGGTCGCCACAGCGGCAAGTGTCAGGTGGCTAAAACTGTGAAAGCTACCGCAATCGAAGGTGGTGCTAAGTATAATATCGAAGCCGTGAGCTCCGGTTGGCAATCTTCCGTGGCTGGAGTTGAAGGGTATGCTAATTCCGCGTTTAAGGGCGGTACTGATAAGATTCAAAAAATTGTCACCGCTTCTGACATTACTAAAGCTAAGGAAAAACTAACCGAAGCTGATGGTGTGAAAGAGGAATTATTCGAAAAGGTACCTTCTGACGATATTAAAATCGAAGATAGCTACAAAAAAGTTACCGCCGATCCGACTTCCAGTCCTGCCGTCGATCAGCCGACCGAGAATGGCAAGGCCAAGCTTACCGCCAAAACTACTTACAGTGTAAATTATGTCGATAAGGCTGCCGTCGAAGAATATGTTAAATCCGTGGTCTCTACTCGTCTGGGCGGCGATCAAAAGATTTATGAAACTGGCAATATCTTCATTGAAAAATTCCAA
Organism: uncultured Candidatus Saccharibacteria bacterium; assembly: GCA_938046495.1. Classification (GTDB taxonomy): domain Bacteria; phylum Patescibacteriota; class Saccharimonadia; order Saccharimonadales; family Saccharimonadaceae; genus Nanosyncoccus. The sequence goes on from CALIXG010000043.1 coordinate 20,881, forward strand.
AACAATAATAATTCTGTAACTGCCAAAATCAAGGCCACCTTGAAAACTGGTCCAGAAGTCACCGAACAATCCGTACTCGAAAAATCTCTCGGCAAAAAAGTTGGCGAAGTGACAACTTTAATTAAATCTATCAATGGCGTCTCTGACGTTGAAGTAAACACTTCCTTCCCATGGGTTCGTCAAATTCCAAACGACGCGAACAAAGTATCAATTAAAATCACGGTAGAGAACTAATGCGCATTATTGGTTTAGATGTGGGCACCAAGCGTATCGGCGTAGCGAAAGCGGATACTTCTGTTCGCATCGCTATCCCGAATGGCTACGTCTTGGTGAATGGTCAGGAGATTCCCGAAATTCTCCGTATCGCCAGACTGAATGATACGAATTTCTTTGTCGTGGGTCTACCTCGTAGTAATGACGGCAATGAAACTGCCCAGTCTGCCTATGCCCGTAAATTTGCTGACACACTGGCCGCTTCTATGCCGGGTGCTCGCATTTATTTCCAAGATGAATCACTGACTTCGGTGGTAGCTGAAGAGCGTCTAAAAAAACGCAAGAAAAACTTCGAAAAAGGCGAAATTGACGCCGAGGCTGCCAGTATTATCTTGCAAGATTTTATCGAGCATTATGCCGCTAAGCTCGCCCAAAATTCTGCAAGTAAAATCCCTAATCGACTAGTGAGTCCTGCCGCCAGTATGAACCCATCTATTAGTCCTGCCACCGCGATAAGCCCGTCCGTTAGCCCAGCTACCACGCTCGGTTCACCAGAAGTCCAATCTATTATTAATGAGCCTACTAAATCAGAGTCTGAGTCTACGGAGTCTCCCAGGCCAGCTAAATCTTCAGAAAAACCTATGAAAAAAGTTAAGAGAATTATATTTTCACTCCTCATTTTAATCTTTCTTGCTGGATTATTTGGTGGTGGATATTATTGGTATTCCTTACAGCCAGTCTCTTCGGCTAATTGTCGTTTTGATTCCGCTAGGGCCGCCGCTGAATCTAATGAAAAAGAGTCAAACTCCGTCTGTGAATACCAAACTATTGAAATTAGCGCTGGTGAGTCCGTTAAGCAAATCGCGAATAATCTCAAGCAGGCCGATTTAATTAGAAATCCTCTGGCTTTTGAGCTTTATGCTCGCATCAATAATCTCCACGCCAAACTAAAAACCGGTAAATACAGTTTTCGTAAAACCATGTCGGCGCGAGCTATCGCCAAGCAATTGGTTAACGGTGTCGTTTCATCCGATGTCTTTAATCTAACTATTTTGCCAGGTACCAGTCTCCTCGGCGATAAAGGCAAATCTCAGACTGGTATCATCCATCAGTTCCGCACTCTGGGCTATTCTGAAGAGGAAATTAATCAGGCTCTCACCAAGCACTATGACAATCCAGTCCTCAATGGTCTCTATGCTGGCGAAAACAAACTCTCTAACCCGGATATTCCCGCAAAGTTGGCTCTTGAAGGGTATCTCTATGGAGAAACTTATCAATTTTACAACCATGAAAAGCTCGAGAATGTTATCACGACCATCCTAAACCAATTTAATGATGTGGTGGTTTCAAATCAATTAGAAGAAAAGTTCAAGGCTCGCGGCTTTACTCTACGTCAAGGCATCACTCTTGCTTCGATTATCCAAAAAGAAGCTCACACTGAAGATATGCCAGGTGTTTCCATGGTTTTTCAGAATCGTTTGAAGCAGGGGATCGCATTGGGGTCTGATGTGACTGCGACTTATGCTGCGGATATTACTGGCGTCGATCGTACTAATGCTACCAATGCCGATATTTTAGCCGTCAATAGTCTTTATAATACTCGTAAGTTTCCGGGGCTACCTCCAGGACCGATTGCCGTCCCTTCCAAGGCGGCGCTTCTCGCGGTAGCTGAACCCGATAGCTCGAAAGCCTCTATGCTTTATTTCTTGACAGGCGACGACGGTTTAATGTATTATAGTAGCACCGACGCTGAGCACAATCAGAAGATTCGCGACCACTGTCAGAAACTCTGTAAGGTGCAAATTTAGGGGCAGCGACCGGCTAATTATGACAAAGAAAAAACGATCACAATTTAGCTTAAATTACTTCCTCACCAAGATATTCCCGTACTTTGCTCTATCTGTTCTGATTTTTGGTGTGGCTTTTGTTGGTTCCAGAGATAAACAGCAATCCGACGATAGCTCCAGTCCTAACCTGGAATCCATTTCTAAAAAAGATTATGCGGTTTCTGCCGACCAACTTTCAGAATTCTATATGGTGTCTGAGCTCGCTGACACTATGAGTTTAGCTTCCTCTGATGTACTAAACGTAAACTATAACTCCTTCACCGTACTTCAGCAGTCCGGCCAGGCTTCTGTTGAAAAAATGGAAAAGCCGACTACTTTGAATCTTGCTGCCTGCTCTAAGGTCGGCGTAATCAAGCATGTGATAGCTGAAGGCGAAACTCTCGATACTTTGGCGGCCAAATACGCCTCCTGTGGTGTTGATATCAATATGATTCGTTGGTCGAACAAATTTAAGGCCTCCTATGTGCCAAAAGTGGGAGAATCGATTTATATTCCATCACGTGCTGGTATCGTTTACACAGTGAAATCTGGCGAAACTGTCGCTTCAATTGCCGAAAAATATAAATCTTCCGCTGACGAAATTATTACCTCAAACAACCTTGAGCTAGATCAGACTCTTGTTGAAGGTCAGGCTATTTTACTACCGAATGGTGAACTACCAGATAAGGAACGTCCTGATTATGTGGCGCCTGTCGTACGTTCCACTTCTTCTTATTCTGGCAGCTCGTCCTACTCAGTTTCTTCTTATCGTACCTACTCTACTTCCAGAAACCCGATGCCATGGGGTTGGTGTACTTGGTATACTTGGGAACGTCGTGCCGCCATGGGCTCTAGTCATATTCTGCCGGGTGGTCTCGGTAACGCTAATACTTGGGGCTACGCACTTTCTGGTCTCTTCCCAACTAGTCGTGGTACGAATCCACAAGCTGGAGATATCTTCCAGACCAACAGTGGTTATTATGGTCACGTCGGTATCGTGGACTCCGTAAATGCCGATGGTACGATTACGATTTCTGATATGAATGGTCGTGCTGGTTGGGGTGTGGTCGGTTCTTACACGATTGGCCCAAGCGAATATGCTAAATACCTCTTCATCCACGGCCGCTAATTTTAGCTATTAGCCCACAATCTCTATTTTTAATCAAGTTACACTCTTATACCACTTATGCTATGATAAGCATGTATGGAGAAAAATTTGGTTAAAACTGCGAATCAAACTAGATTTTTTCAGGAAAACAAGACGCTGTTTTCATGCTTTTTATATCTAGTTATTTTATTAATTATTAATATCTTTGTTGTATCATTACGGGGTCATGCTTTAGAGCCTACACTCACAGCTACACTGAATAAGTCTGAGTTAGACTTTAACTTCTATGGTGTTGATGTGAATAATAGGTCTGTTAGGTTCAATTATGCGGGCCTCACCGTGGATACGAATGCCCCAGCCGGCTATACTACCACTATTAGTGCCAATTCTGATGAAACGGCTTTGAAACATATCGATAATACGATTAATGTTAAGATTTCTTCAATCACAAATCCTATTGCGTCTGATGATATTATTCCAGATAGTACCTGGGCTTATCAGGTGATGGATCAGAATAATTTTTTGCCAATTCCCAAAAAATCAGAACCAAAAAATGTTATTGTCACCAATAAAAAATCCGATCCAGTTCCAGTCGAAAATAATTTCAAAATTCTAGTTCGCGCTGGTCTAGATCTTATGCCTGGCATTTATCGTAATAGTCTTGTCTTTTCTACAGTAGCTAACCCATTTGAAACTGCCGCCTATCTGACTACCGGTGATAATTTTCAGGCAAAGCTTAGTGAATTAATCACGGATAAAACTAAGATTGAAAATATCCTACGCCGTTCTGCCCTACCAGCCGCCAGTACTAAGGTTGTCAGCATTCACGATCCAACCAAGCCATTCTATGAAATTAAGGCCTGGTGGGATCCAGTTTATCGTGCTGTCTGTTTTTATACTGCGGCCGACAAAATTTATTTCCACGAAGATAGTAAAAACACCTTTAAGGATTTGTCCGGACTTAAACTCATCGAATTAGATAACTTCGATGCCAAATATGCTAAAGATATGTCGTATATGTTTGCTGGTCTAAGGTTATATAGTAACATTAAGACCGAAAACCTCAACGCTCAGAGTGTCACCAATATGCGTGGAATCTTCCGGGATAACCAACGAATGTCCAGTTTTGCATTGGAGGGATTTAACACGGAAAATGTTACTGATATGTCAGAAATGTTTGCAGGCAATCTTGGGCTTATTTTTAGCCCAAGTTTAACCTCCATGAATACCAAAAATGTGAAGACTATGAAGGGGATGTTCAAGGGTGTTAAGCAAGTTGACATATTAAATATTGCTAATTTTGATACCAGAAATGTTACTGATATGTCAGAGATGTTTTCCGGTATGAGTAGTGTGACAGAAATTAAGCTAGGAAATTTTAATACATCAAACGTTGAGAACATGAGCGAGATGTTTAAGAACTGTACTGCAATTAAAGCATTAGACTTGAATCATTTTAATACTTCAAAAGTTACTAATATGAATTCCATGTTCAGTGGCGCTAATGAACTTACAACGCCTAATGTTGTTGCAAGCTTCAATACTAGTAACGTTACGGATATGGCCTACATGTTCTATAAAGTTCATGGTATTACTAGCCTCGATCTAGGGAACTTCAATACCGAAAATGTCACTACTATGGAGGGGATGTTCGCGGAGATGAAGGGTATTGTCGATATTTATCTAACTAATTTTAAGACCCCGAAGCTCACCAATGTGAGTAAGATGTTCCAGAGGTTCGATCCAAACAGTTTATCTATTAGACCAGGCGAGGATAATCTCGCACATATTTATGCTAAAAATGATTTTGATATTTCGAAAATCACCACGGAAGGTAGCGAATTAATCTTCGATAAACGCTTGAAGCTCAAAGGCGGCAAAAACTCTCGCAAGATTCCTCCGCACAAAGCTGATAAATCCTGGCTCCGCATCGACGACCCAGCTCACGGCCGACCAGGCTATTTCACTAGAAAACCATAAAATATTTATCTCGTTTATGTTAAAATAATAAATATGATTAGCCAAAAATTACAACCACAGAACCTCAAGGGGGGGTGGTTTAGCTGGAAATTAAAGTTCCTCGGATTATTTTTAGGCTTAATTTCTTTCTCGAACATCATCTTCAGCAATAATACATTCGCCCTTTTCACCCCGACGCTTTCCGCTTCGGTGGATAAAGCGAATCTGCAAGTGAATGGTAACCAAGTGATAAATTCCACGAATAAAACCATAGATATTCCATTTAATTTCACTGTAAATACTAATAATCGCACGGGCTATACGGCGACTTTGAGTTCTGAAACTGACAATACCGCATTAACTAATGCGGGGTCTTCAGTTGGGGCAAAAATCGATTCGATCAGTACTGATTTATCTTTAAATAATTTGCCGAATAATACTTGGGGTTATAAGTTTGGTGGGACTTCAACCTATGCGCCGATCCCAGCACTTTCTAGTCCAGCACAAGTCCTTCAAACCACGGGGAAGACTAATGGTAATGAATCTAACCAGTTAAGTATTGGCATGAAACTAAGTAATAATCTTGAAAGTGGCAGATACACGAATAGGTTAATATTTTCAATTTTAACCAATAATTACAATCGTATCGCCATCATGACGGAGGGTCCTGATTTTAATACAAAATTAAAATCTCTCGTAACCGCGACGAGTGGAATCATGTATTTTAAGAAGAGTACCGTAGTACCAACCGCCTCAATGAATGCCGTGAATATTGAAGATGAGGAATCTGATTGTGAAATTAAACTCTGGCTGGATCCGACCGATAAGACGGCTTATTATTACACTGAGCCGGAAAAAGTTTACTTAAATACGAATAGTAGTAAGATGTTCTGGTCAATATATGATGAAGGAATAATCGAAAACATTTTAGAGCTAGATCTCTCCAACTTCGATACCTCTAAGGTGACAGATATGAGCGGGATGTTTGTCTTCATGAACCTCACCACTCTTAATCTCTCCAACTTCGATACCTCGAAGGTAACGGATATGAGTGGCATGTTTGCTGGCATGTCTAGTCTCACTACCCTTAATCTTTCTAGCTTCAATACCTCGAAGGTGACAAATATGAGTAGTATGTTTGGAGGTATGTCTAGTCTCACCACACTAGATCTCTCCAACTTCGATACCTCGAAGGTAACGGATATGAGCACGATGTTTCGTTACATGTATAATCTCACTACCCTTAATCTCTCCAGCTTCAATACTTCACAGGTAACGGATATGGGCGAGATGTTTCGTTACATGTCTAATCTCACTTCACTTGATCTTTCCAACTTTGATACCTCGAAGGTGACGGATATGCAAGGTATGTTTGGAGACATGCGTAGTCTCACTACTCTTAATCTCACCAACTTCGATACCTCGAATGTGAAGAATATGAACCAGATGTTTTATCTCGGTTTTTTGGATATATCTAAGGATAAACTAGAAACAATTTACGTAAATAATGATTTTAATACCTCTAAACTTGAATACTCTTTTAGCATGTTTGAAAACCGTAAAAAGCTTCGCGGTGGTAACGGCTCCTTCCTCGCCGACCCGTCTACTGCCGACAAATCCTGGCTACGTATCGACGACCCCGCCCATGGCCACCCAGGCTACTTCACCAGAAAACCATAAATATAAATCAAAAATTCATCCCGATTATGTTAAAATAATAAGTATGATTAGCCAAAAATCATGCATAGAAAACCCTCACGGGGGGGTTAGCTGGAAATTAAAGATTCTCGGATTATTTTTAAGCATTATTTCTTTTTCTAATCTAATTCTCAGCAACAATACTTCAGCTCTCTTTACTCCGACGCTTTCGGCTTCTGTAGATCAAGCAAATCTGCAGGTGAATGGAACTCAGGTGATTAACTCCACGAATAAAACTACGGAAATCCCACTAAACCTTACAGTAAACACAAATAATAAAACTGGTTATACGGCAACTCTAAATTCAGAGACCGATGAAACAGCGCTAGTGAATAACGGTTCTTCAACTAACGCGAAAATTAATTCAATTAGCGCGAATTTATCGTTAAATAATTTACCAAATAATACTTGGGGCTATAAGTTTGGCACGTCCACGAGCTATGCGCCGATTCCGGCTCTCTCTACCCCAGCACAAATCTTGCAGACTACTGGGAAAACAAACGGCAATGAATCGAACCAGCTAAGTATTGGCATGAAACTAAGCGACAATCTTGAAAGTGGTAGATATACAAATAAGCTAATATTTTCCATTCTAACCA
>CALIXG010000044.1 GCA_938046495.1 uncultured Candidatus Saccharibacteria bacterium
TCGTCCGCTCAAAAATACCACGAGCGAGAGTGTCTTTTTGCAGCTTAAGAGTCTACTCCATGCAGTGGAAGCGGTCGCTTCTGCGCGCATCGAGGGGAATCATACAACTATCGCTTCCTACATCGAGAAGCGCGATGACGACAGCCACAAGAATGATGAGCAAATCATCGAAATCTCCAACCTGATTGATGGTTTGGATTTCATCGATAAATACGTCATGGAAGAGCCTATTTCGGCTGATTTCATTAAAGAGCTCCATCGTATTGTCGTAGGTGGTTTAACCCATGAGGGCGATAAGCGCGCCGGTGCGTGGCGCGACGAGCCTCGTTATATCGCCAACGCCAAACATCAGCCACCGGAGCCATATGATGTTCCAGATCTTATGCGTGAGCTAATTGACTATATTAATAACGACGAGGGTGAACAGTATAACTTACTCAAGATTGCTATCGCCAACCATCGCTTCGTTTGGATCCACCCATTCGGTAATGGAAATGGCCGTGCCGACAGATTGATGACTTACGCGCTTCTTTGCAAGAAAGGCTATATTGCTCCAAATAAAATGCGCCTCTTTAACCCTACGGCTATCTTTGCCGGTAATCGTAATAAATATTATGATACGCTAGCTCTTGCCGACGATTATAAAGACGAGCATATCTTAGAATGGTGTGAGTATTTTTTGTCTGGTGTTCGCGACGAGATTAAGAAATCCGAATCTCTTGCTGATGCCAAATTTATCAATAAGAAGATCCTGCTTCCGTCTGTCGATCGCATGGAAAAGGCTGGTATTGTCTCCAAACTAGAGGGTAATATTCTTGGCCGTGCCGTTCGTCTCGGTGTCATTAAGGCTAGTGACATCAAGGACCTTTGGGGACGCGAAGTTACCTCTGTTGCTATTGCTCAGCAGATCAAGAAACTCCGTGATCGTAACCTCGTCAAAGCAACCCACGAGGGTGGCCGCGAGTATGAAATTAGCTTTGAAAATAGTGAACTCACTCGCGTTACTCTTGAGCAAATGGATCTTGCCGGTCTTCTGCCGATCCGAGTAGACCGCTAAAAATAGTGCGAATTTTGCCAACTTGGTCGAATTCGCACTTTTTTATTTCGACGAATCAGACGCCTGTATGCGAAGCATACTAGGCGGCACGTTTAGATTTTAATCTTAAGCGGATATCTAAATTTAGGCCAATGTTGTAACCGATTCGATATCATGGTTCGAATATTATTTTGCCAAAGTACATGATCCTTAATATGTCTTGCTGTCCTGAGCGCCATCGTGGCATTCTTGCGAGGTTTGCTGCCGTAATCAAAAATATTATATCCGATAAAACTATTGGATTTTTTTCTGTTCGAAAATGTAAATTTATACTCATATCCGTCGAGGACGTCGTTAGGCTCAAGTTGTCGAATATCGAATAGGCCAGGATATTTGTTGATGATTGCTACTATTTTATCTATCTCTTCTTTTGGAAGAGTATGATGATAAGTTTTTCCAAAGAAATATGTAATTACGTTATCTTTTTGTTCATCGGTAACTCTAATGCATGATGTCCGTTTGTCATCGTCTGGTGCTAGCCAAGACGGTGAAACTTTGTATTCAAAGATAATCATATTTTTATTATACTACGGCATAATTGCTTTGTCGGGTTTCGCAGTTATGCATTTATCATCTCGAGTCTTATCTTAGTGCGAATTTTGCCAACTTGGTCGAATTCGCACTTTTTTGTCGAGGAGTCGATGACAATCATGGTGAGGAAGGGGTCTCGAGTTCAAATTTCAAAAAAGGCTCCATGAGTAAAAAATAGTAAAGTAAAACCCGCAGGGGGTTTATTTTTTATTTTCGACAAATCAGACGCCTGTGTACGAAGTACACTAGGCAGCTATTATTATATTTAAAACTAGTGATTAGCATTAAAAACAGCAATGAGATCCTTGTCGCAATTAACTAATGTATATCCGCATTAGAACATAAACGAAATGGATTGAGAAGAAAACCGGACTAAAATATTCTGCCTTACAAATATTGTATGACAAAATGTATTGCAAAAAGTAAACCAGTTTGATATTATAGGGGTAAGTTCGAACAAAATAATTAAATAATAGTAACGAAAGGATAAAAAATATGGGAGATTCAAAGTTTAATTTACCTACTCCACAAATGTTAATTAAAAAAGCTAAGGAAGAGACTATACCGGTTTCGTTGCGAGTAAAAGAAAGTACTGTTGCTGTTTTTGACAAAATGGCAAAAGAAGCTGGCGTAAATCGTGGCGCAATGATGAATACGTGGCTAGACTTCTACGCTCAAAACCAAAGTTCTTCCTCCGAAGATAACTCGAAAGATATTATGATTAGCTATCTTAACTCGCCTAGATTTTGGAATACTATTCCAAGCTTGAGTGCGGAGGAATTGATTTTCCGCTTAGGAGATTTAGAAGAGTTTGATTACTTGGCTGACGCCGTGTATTCATACGAAAATAAAAAAGATTACGATATGCTTTATGTAGAGATGTATAATAGTGACATTGACCATTATGTTAGTGTAGGGATAGATTCTAATATCAGATTCGAAAAATTAGACCATCAGATTGATGAGCTATATGTTACGCCGGAACAATGGCCACTAGTCTCAGTTTTATTAACTGAGTACGATAAGAAGTATAGACGTTTGTTCCCGAGCCGACATTATAGTTTGACACCTAGTGTACTTAAAAAGATTGCGGATGAATGTAAAAAGTACGCTAAGCTAGATAATTGGAATGATGCAGGGTGTCTTGCTACCGCGATTAAAGGCCATCTGCTCGATTATGTGGAGAAACAAGATGATTAAGCTGAGTGATCATTATAAGACACGCTACAAAGAACGAGTGTCTAAAAGTAGCAAAAAAATGCAAGCGATGGCTGATGAGGCATTTGAATTCGGCACAGACTTAAATGATATAGGAAATAGCAAGATAAGGAAAAATCTCAGCAATAAAACTAGAGATGAAAGACCATGGGTGAAGTGCAAAATTTATCGTGGATACGTGTGGTGGTTCTCTGCAACAACGATCCTAACGGTATATGCGCTGCCAATTATCAGATCGGCTTGTAAGAATTAATCTCAAAATCCTGATAATAGAGAGGCTGGCTGCCTCTCTTTTTTTATTTTAATTCATGCGCAATCGGCTCAGGTAGGGCTATTTGAATAATCAATAATATCTAGCGTTGTTTTGTCGCGATCACCGTCATAAAATTTATCTAGCACTTTCTTGAAGATTTCAATTGAAGGATCTGCGACGTTGAATAATGTCATGCAGGATAAGACTTTCAGATCATCTGGGTATCCCATAATAGATCTTATCTCGCCGTTACATTCATAGAGTGCCTGGGAAATCTTTATCAGATTTACACGTAAAATATCGTTCTTGAGATATTCTTTGGATTCCTCTAAATCATTAATTCCGTAGAAATGAGCCATACCGCTATGGCCTAGGCCGCGGAGTTGCGGAAATACATACTAAATCCAGTGAGACTCTTTTTGGCCATTTTTTATTTCAGCCAAAGCCTGCTCAAAGTTTTCTTCTTGAGCGTTTATAAATCTATCTAGACTATATGGATCTTGCATACTATTCTTCGCCAAGATTAACCAGATTATTGGATTTGATTAGCTCTTTAACGTCTTTATCGGTAAAATTCTCGAAACTACAGAAAACTGGCTCATTCATGCCTCTTTTCATATATAGAAGTTCACCTTGTTTGAGATTTACAGCATCGGGTGAAGATATTAATCTTTCAGATTCTCTTTCATCTAGGCAGTGAAAAATCATTCTAGTCTCCATATAGCTTAGATCAAGCGTAGTAATAAACTCTTTTTCGCATCTTTGTTAATCCCATAACATGTCCTGAAATACTTCGTATTTTTCGCCGCATTTAGGGCATTTCATATTGCGTAGCTTTTCTTCATCTACGCGAACCATTTCGTGCTTGCAGATAGAGCATTTATGTTGTGTCTTCTTTATAAGTGAATAATTATTATCAAAATTCATATAAGGAGCCCAGTATGGAACTTCTCCCCATTCCTCAACAGTTTTTATACCATATTCTTCTTTCGCCACCTTATCAACGTTTTTGGGGGCGTAGTAATCCATTGGCTTAGCCCGTGTTATGTTTCCGCATTTTTCACAGAAATATAAAGACTTTTCAATATCTACCACTGCGTATTTTACTGTACGCATAATATTCTTGCCTTCTTCACCAAATTTTCCGGCCTTAATCATATCAACCATCTTCTTATATTCATCGGAGAACATCATCCCTACGCCAAGCATATAAGACTTACTTTTACATTTGCAACTTACGTTAATGCCTGCACCCATATTGTCTCCTTTTCATTTTATAACGCTCCAAAGATCTTCTTTATAATTAACTATTTCTTCATGATTATTCCTGTTTAATTATAATTTGGCTTAAATTTGAAATTTTGATTTTATAGGTATCATTAAACTTCGTAATGGAGCCTCTGGCCTCAAGATGTTTGTTTAGATATTTAGAGGTCGCGGTGTCCTTAGAAATAAGATCTTTTGGAACCATCAGTGCAAAATTGCCTTTTTTTACATTATCTATAAACACGGATTGCTTTGATTCATTAATATAATTAGCATAAAAATCGACACAGACGTTTTTATTTCCGACAAAATCTGCTACGCGTTCCACTGGAATACATTTGCGTCCATTTCTATAATCTTCTTCTAGTTGAACTAATCTATCTGCTTCTTGTTGGGCAATTTTGTTTTGTCCGTCAATGTATACCCATACGCCTGCAGCTATCGCGATCAATACAACGGTCCCGAATATGGTAGCAACTATTTTTTTAGTCTTTGATTTTGTCTTTTCTTTTTCCAATTCTTTTTCGGCTCTACTATCATCTGAGGCAGCTTTCTTTGCATATTCTTTCGCGCTAATAGCTTTTTGTGTTTCTAGCTCCAGGGCATATCTTTTGTCGTCAAATTCTTGTTTTTCTTTGTCGGCAACTTCTCTAGCTTTTAAGGCCTCTTCTTTGGCACTTTTAAGTTCACGCCTAAGTTTTTCTACATCTTTATTTTTAGATTCTGCCTTCGCAATTTTAGCTTCATATTCGTCTACCTTACGCTGAGCCTCTGCTTCGCGCCTCACGGCTATTTCCATCCTCTCATTGGCTTCGCTCACCGATTCGATATTTTTCAAACTAACAGCATAGTAGTCGTTATACGGCTTTGCTTCGAAATAGCTAGCAATTTTATCGATATCTACATATTTTTTGTTTTTTACGCCGATAATATCTCGTATGCGGTTGAGATACTGATACGAATTACTCACAGAAAACCAAGCTTGAAATTTTCCGGGTACTTTATTCATAATATTCATGTCTTGTTGGAAACATACCATGCAGGCTATACCAAACTTGTCATAAATATCTGTTCCTATCAATCCTTCAACCCAATTTCGCTGTTTTTTCAGTTGTGCAAACGGGTTAATAGAGCCTCCGCCATCTACTTTTATATTGTCATGTCGCCATGGGCATTCTTCAAATGATGACTCATCTGGGAGCCAAATCTTACCACTATGGTTCTTAAAATCTATTATTAAGAGTCTGTTGGGCGTGATAAGAACACAGTCGGGCTTCAGGTATTTATTAGCCGGAACTTCTGGATGGCCTATAAGAATCCCGTCTAGATTTTCCTCTTTAAACATCTGAACTAGATTGCTTGCAACCTCACGGAAAAAGTCGTTTTCGTAATCACGACTTGCCTCATCTGCTTTAAAAACTTTTAACCCCATGCAATCCTTTCTTTATAAATCCTCAACTTTAATTTCCGTACATGATTTTGTCCCATTATAGATACTTGAATAATAGGTATCATAACAGCCACTCTCGTTATATGCGCTCGTATTGCAAATATAGGCTTGCGCCTGTGCTTTTTGAAGGGATTGTGGAGAATAATCTCCGTAACATTGGGCATACCGTCTTCTGTATGTGCCTTCAACACTACAATATCCAGAGAACCTATGTGCTGTGCCGACTATCTTTATTTCGTTAACTACTTCCACATTAGTTTTTTCGGAGATTAGCTCTCTGGATGATTCTTTTCCGAAGTGTTTTATAATTTTATATTCTTTAACTACGACGCCTTCTTTTCCCGAAGGCTTTTCGCAGGTTACGTCAGACGCGAGTTGATCGGTATAAATAGTTTTTGTGGTGTATGGTATATGCTCCACTACGCGCTCAATGTTTTTGATGCCAATAATGTTTTGAATCAGAGAAATAACGCTCCCAATCAATAGTGGAAAACCAATTATGCTAATTATATATGGTATTCCTTCAAGGATGCTATTTGATTGATTTTTTGCGCTCATAAGTAGCTACTTGATTTGTTAATAAATATTATATCATAAAGTTAAGCTTTTTTAATTTTTGCTACTCCGAAGAAACGAATTTCTAGTTCTTCATTGGGGAATAGCTTTTCGAATAGCGAGCAGATGTCGATAGCGTTTAATTCTTGTTTATCGTTAACGAGACCATACTAGGCGGTAAACCACACATTCGGATTTATTTCTTTGTCAAAAATTCTATCTTCCATTTCAATCTATAAAGACGAATTAGTTTATAACTATTATCTGTTACAACAATTTTTGTCTTATCGTCACTTACGTATGCAAAGTTTAATTTATCTGATTCTTTATGGAATCTCTCAAATGATTCGTATGGTGATAAGTTTTTATTTTTTAAGTTTTCGTGATGCTCCTCAAAAGCATCGTAATTTTCAGCAAAATACTCTTCCCATTTTGAATAAATCGTTTTATCTGGCAAATTTTCCATATCATCAACTACGTAATCATAGCGTTTTTTTATTTTATAATCACCGTCATGAAAGAAAATCGCTAGACTTAGACATTCCATACATCGCCATATTTCTGGTTCATTTTCCGGGCAAGAATCATAAATATCCACCAACAAGGAATAGTCGTTATCTTTATCACCAAATTTTCTATCAGGGTTTTCCTCCGATATTCGTTTAACAAATTCAACAGGATAAGCTTCGACGCAAACTTTTTCATCGCCGTTCCACATACTATGTTTGTTAGCACATAAAGTATGAGCCATATTTTTATTATATCATAAGCCTCTACCCCGCTTTACATCGGATGTAACACTATAAAAACCTAGATTGAGTTTTTCTTCAATATGTGATAATATAAAGACATCGGAGTAAGAAACTCCAACGTCGGAGATACCACTTCGGTGCTATCTTCATGAGGACCCGCCAGAAATGGCGGGTTGCTCGATTCTAAAAATATCCTTAATTATTTTTCAATTTATTCTTACCGCTCTCAAAAGACTGAGAAATATAATCTCTAATATTATTTATATTTGATAATTTATAATTACTTCAATCAAGCTCACGACTAAGTTGTTTTAATCTAACCGATAGACAATTTTTTGCTTCTGTTACTGGTGTGGCTAAAACCGTTACACAAGAATCGGGACTCAACCGAAGAGTTGTCTTAATTGCTTCGGCATAATCTCCATCACAAGAAAGGATTATGATATTAATTGGGTCCTTAGACCTTGCAACACACTCAAGCAGATCCGATGTCAAATAAACATCAATATTCGATTTTAATTTCACATTTTTCGAAAGTACTTTTATGTTATTTAGAGACCCGCAATTCGCGCATCTATATTTTTCGTACTTTGGTGGTTCAATATAGCTTTTTCTAGAAAGTGAGCAAATCTTATATCCAACTTTTTCACTCAAAAATCGAAAATGATTCATTTTCTTACTATCACTAAAAGATATCCCTTCATAATAACGAATTTCCTGAACATTCGGATATTTCTCTTTAAGATAGTTATATAATTTAACAAAATCGAGAACAAAACCACAGCTTCAAAGGCAGGCGTGACGGATGTTACTAACATCAATATAGATGTAGGTTTTAGCTTCCCTTAAATTCATATTAATTACAATATACCATATTTACGAATCTTTAAATTTTAATCGAAATATTTATATACTGTGTTAACTCAGGTCAAAAATTGACACACCACGCCCTTCATTGTATAATATATATTGGGTATTTTCCCATACAGCATGAAGGAGGGGAATCATGAGCACATTTAATAAGATCAAAGTAGCAAATTTTTTCGCAAGACAATCTTGCGCCGCCTGGCAGCCTATTCGGATTATTCGCGTAATCTGTCGCCACATCTATCGTTCCATCATGGAGTCTGGCGCCGAAGAATATCCATATGCTAATCCAAAATTCGCTAATTGGCAGGAATCCGACGGAAATTTTTACACCCTAGTTACCGATTCTAGTGGCTTCGTCATTCGGCGTAGCACTAGTTATGTAGCCTGGATGATGAAAAAATACTGCGGTAGTTCACCAAAATTGCCTAAACCAGGGCCGCGCAAGCCCGGAGAACATCGCTTCGATGCCAAACACTGGGGTGAAATCCTCGAATACAACGGTTGGCAAAAAGTTTCAAAAGCCGACTGGCCGTCATGCTACGATATACGTATCGATAGGCACTTTATCGGTATAATTGCCGATGCAGATGAGTTTGGTCTTCTAGTATGGTTTAAAAACGCTGGGTTTGATCTCACTAGTAGATATGAAACATGGATAGTTTCAACCTATAAGGATTTTAAAGAGCAAAGTTTAGAAATCTCTTCTGAAAAATCTAGCATCATCTGGTATTGTGAACCCAAAGTAAAAGATACTTATATTTAAATCTACGCAAAAATTTACTACACAACTTTCACCTCTCGAGAGAGGTGAATTTATTGCACCTTAAAATTTGAGGAATTTTAACCAAACAGTCACCCGCACACATTACGAAAGGTTAGGTGAATCTATGTTTACTGACAAAATTAATCTCGCACTTAAAGTTGCCGCCAAGGCGCACCGGAATCAAAACCGCAAGGGAACCGATATCCCATACATCTCCCATCCCGTTGCCGTCGGCATGATTATTAGTCAATTTACTGATAAAGAAGCAGCAATTGTTGCCGGAATCCTACATGACATTCTCGAGGATGTCGACCCAGCCATCTATTCTGAGATCGATATGCGACGCGATTTTGGAGACGAGATTACTGACATCGTCAAAGATGTCTCCGAGCCCAAAACTGCCGGTCAACCCAAACTCCCCTGGAAAGACCGCAAGCAAAGTTACCTGAAGCGTCTCAGCAATTCCTATTATATTGAAGCTTATCTAGTTGCTACCGCCGATAAAATTCATAATCTCATCGATATTTTGAATGATTATCATCAGTTTGGTGATGAGATTTGGCAGCGTTTTAATGCCTCAAAGTGGGATATTCTCTGGTACTATCGTGCCGTTTTTGATCTTATCAAAAATGAACCAATACCGAAGGATCTTAAGCATCAACTTGAAAGTCTCATAAGGAGACTAAAAGCTATCGTCGCCATGAACTCCTAAGGTAAAAAATTTCATAATCAAGCTACCCCCCCTACTTTATCTGTAGGGGGATATTTTTTCAATTTCTATATCGAAAAGTATCATTACTATGATAATGGTTCAGTGAATATACTATAATATACTTATGAATAAATCTGAAATTGAAGCCAGACTCCAAACTATCCAGAAATTTTATAATCTCGATAAACTTCTTGAACACGGCACCGAAAACGAAGATATTGCTAAATATTATCGTAAATCCGACTTCTTTTACAAACACGTCCATTCCAGTGGCGGTAGTAATATCCACATGGCCCTTTCCGACGACGGACTTTTTCACAAAGAAGATTTCAAGAAACAAGCCGCCTATATCGCAAACTTCTTAAAACCTGGTGCTCGCGTTTTAGAGGTTGGAGCTGGTAGATTAAGTAATTCACGCTATCTCGCCGAACGTTTTCCAGATATTGAATTCGTCGCACTAGATATTCCTAACCGAAACTTTCTTAAAAACAAAGTTCCAAAAAATATTCAACTCGTCGAGGGGAACTATCACGACCTAAATCAATTTGAAGATGAAAGTTTCGATATTATCTTCGGGGTAGAAACTATCTGTTATAGCTCAAACAAACAACTTGTAGTAGACCAAGCATTTAAGAAACTCAAACCAAGTGGCGTATTTATTGATTTTGATGTTTTCGAACCCCTTAAAAAGAATCTTATGACTGATTTTGAAAAACGGGTTTCTAATATCGCCCTAGCCGGCATGCGAGTGACGGGTGAAGATCAATCTATTCAAGATTTTAATTATTATCTAAAAAAATCTGGATTTCAAAAAATTGAGATTGAAAATCTCACTCAAAAAATCATGCCAAATCTAAAACGCCTCGCCAAAATTTCCAAGCTCTATTTTACCCACCCACTGCTACTAAAAATCTTAAATTTTACCATTGCCGAAGACGCTAGAATTAATGGTATTTCAGGTTATCTTATGGATCTAACTTTTGACGGTGAACGTATTCATGGCTATTACCGCATTACTGCCAAAAAATAAAAAGGAAGCCCCTGCGGTAGGAGCATTACACCCCGTGCAGAGACTTCGATATTATTATTGTATCAAATTAAGGCGGTAATATCAATAATCTGATCGCGTTTATTTATAAAAATCAATCTTTTAAGTCCAGGCAAATCTTTAACCTTACTTTTTAAGGTTCTCAAAATACTTTCATCAGATAAACCTTTCACTCTAGATGAATCAATAATCACATTTTGACATTTCTCCAATGCTCGTTTCACGTTGCGTATAATCTTTTTTGGATTATCGGTAATCGGAGATTTAATTTCAAACATCGTCCTGTTTAAATATATATCTGGCGTTTTTAAATTAGCCTCTGGGATAAACTCAACACGATATCCAGCCAACGCTAATATCTTCGCAACCCTCTGCTCGTGCGGCCAAGGATTAGTGTTTGCCGGAATAATGACCATACCACCTTTATAGTTGATATGTCTCATGCCAATATTATACATCTAATTTTCATAAAAGAAGTAAAGATAAAACCATAACTTAACGCTCACATTGACAAAACACTCTAAAATTGTTATAATATACAAATCTCGGTGCAGAAAAATCGTGAAAAATCTGGTCCAAATTGGCCCAAAATTCACGCAAAAATCCGCATCATCACCCAGAAGATAGGAGGAGATACTATGGCACATTTAGAGAAAAAGGATATAAAGCAAGCAATTCGTTCTGGCCTTATCGGTTTAGCTATTGGCGATGCATTAGGGGTGCCCATTGAGTTTTTAAATCGAAATTTCTTAGAGCTCATGCCGGTCACCGAAATGTTATCGGTCGGCACCCATCATCAACCTGCCGGCACTTGGTCTGACGATACGTCTATGACCATCTGCCTGATGCAGTCATTAATTGACCAAAAACGCTTCCATTATCACGACATTATGGAGAATTTTGTCAAGTGGTATCTACAAAACAAATTTACCGCTACCAAACTCACTTTTGATATTGGCGGCACCTGCAAACGCGCGATTGAGAATTATCTCGCTGGCGGACATCCTGTCAAATGTGGCCTGAATCATTACGCCAATAACGGCAACGGTTCACTCATGCGCATCTTGTCAGTAGCTTTCGTCTGTCACAACAACCAAATCACCGGTGAAAAACGTTACGAATTAGTGAAAAACATTTCATCACTTACCCACGCTCATCCAATTAGTGTGCTGGGTTGTCTGATTTACACTAATTTCGTTTGTCACTTATTAGGCGGTGATAATCCCAAGGAAGCTTATCGCAAAACCCAGCTAGACGATTACAGCATGTTTGAAAAAGAAGAAATTACCCTATATAGCCGAATTCTGAAAAATCAGATTTATCGCTATACCAAGGGATTCATCTCTTCTCGCGCCTATGTAGTCGATACGCTAGAAGCGGCGCTTTGGTCGTTTCTGACCACTGATAACTTCCAAGACGCCGTACTTACTGCGGTTAATCTCGGCGATGACACCGATACGGTCGGCGCTCTCACTGGTTCGCTCGCTGGTATTCAATACGGGCTCAAAAGTATTCCGGAAAAGTGGGCCACCACTTTGAAGCGTGGCCGATATCTGATTAAACTCTGCGATCAATTCGCTGAAACCAAAATTGACACCACAGATATTGCTCCAGAATCGACTTCTATTCCACGTTTTGAGTCCATCGGTCTGAACCGACTTGGTGCCTAATCTTATTTTTCTCACTAAACTCTCGAATATTTCGAGAGTTTATTTTTTTATAAACTCCAAAGACTTGAATATTTTTCTAAGGCCTAAATATTTTCACGGCCAATATCAGTTTCCCCCACCCCTTAAGAACGCCTCAATCATTTCCGCTTCACTTGTAAAATCCTCCCCCAAAACCAACG